>JBGSPT010000402.1:0-2674 GCA_041738475.1 Treponematales bacterium | reverse complement strand
GTGGCCGCCCGCCTGTCCGGGGACGAGTTCGCCTTCCTCCTGCCCAACACGGGGCTGGACGAGGCCCTGGCGGTGGCGGAGCGCCTGCGGAAACGGGCGGAGACGGTCCGCCTCGACCTCCGGCCTCCCGCGGGAGGCCCTGCCTCCAAGGTTCGGATCACCGCCAGCCTGGGGGTGGCCGTTGCCCCGGACCACGCGGATACTCCGAACGCCCTGATCGAGCGCTCGGACAAGGCCCTCTACCTGGCCAAGGAGTCCGGGCGCAACCGCGTGGCCGGCGCGAAGGTGTGACAGGGATGATCGAGTACGTGATCTCCGCCAACATCGACGACCGGATCCTCCGGCGCGCGGCGGACCTCCTGCGAGGGGGTGGGATCGTCGCCTTCCCGACGGACACCAGCTGGAGCCTCGGCTGTTCCATCGCCTCCAAGGAAGGCATCGCCAAGCTCAAGCGCCTGGTGGGGCGGGAGGCGGACGGCCCCCTCACGGTGATCTGCTCGGCCCTCCAACAGGTATCGGAGCTCTGCGAGCTGGACACGGTCTCCTTCCGGGCCATCAAGCGCCTGGTCCCGGGGCCCTACGTATTCATCCTGCCCTCCACGAACCGGGCGGCCAAGGACTTCGACCTCCGCCGCAGCGAGCTGGGGGTCCGCATCCCCGAGAACCCCGTGCCCTGCGCCTTGGCGGACGCCCTGGGCCTGCCCCTCCTGTCCGTGACCGCCAAGCGGACCCTCCTGGGCATGGATCCCAAGGACGCCGAGTTCCCGGAGGAGCTCCTTTTTTCCGGGGGCTGGGAGATCGACGGGATCCCGGGGATCGACCTGGTCCTGGACCCCGGGGAGGAGCAGGAGCGCCGGGTCTCCACGGTCCTGGACATGCGGGGCGGGGGGATCGAGGTGCTCCGCCGGGGGGCCGGGGACTATCCCTAGGCCGGGTGCCGGTCCGCTCCTCGTGAGGCAGTATTGCGGCGCCGCTTGCCGCGGGAAGGCCCTTCGGTATAGAGTCGCCCCGAATGAACATCCTCTCCCTGGACGGCGTTTCCAAGAACATGGGCGGAACCATCCTCTTTTCCGGGGTTTCCCTGGGCGTCGAAGACCGCTCCCGGGCGGGCCTGGTGGGCCGCAACGGGAGCGGAAAGTCCACGCTCCTGAAAATTCTGGCCGGCATGCTGGAACCCGACGAGGGAACCGTCGCCCGCCGCCGGAACCTGGCCGTGGCCCTCCTGCCACAGCTCCCCCGATTCGACCCGGAGGCTACCCTGGGCTCCTTCCTGCTGGAGGACGAGTCCCCCGCTGTGCGCCTGGTCCGGGACTACGAGACCTGCGCCCGCGCCGTGGGCCGGGGTGAGAAGCGGGGCGCCGAGCTGGAACGCCTGACCCGGCGCATGGAGGAGGAGGGAGGCTTCGTCCTGGAGCACTCCTACGCCTCCTACTGCACCGAGCTGGGACTGCCCGGTCCGGAGGTCCGCATGGATACCTTTTCCGGCGGCATGGTCAAGAAGGCGGCCCTGGCCCGGCTCCTCTGCTCCGGGGCGGACTTGGCCCTCCTGGACGAGCCCACGAACCACCTGGACGTGGAGACGATCGAGTGGCTGGAGGCCAAGCTCGGCTCGGCCCCCTTCGCCTTCGTGGTGGTCACCCACGACCGGTACTTCCTGGACGCGGTCTGCTCGTCCATCTGGGAGATCGACGACGGTGCCGTCTACGGCTACCCCGGAGGCTATACGGACTTCCTGGCCCGGCGGCGGGAGCGGTGGGAGGCCCTGGAGAAGGCGGACGCCCGCAGGAAGGCCATCCTCAAGATCGAGATGAAGTGGCTCAACCGGGGCGCCCGGGCCCGGGCCACCAAGAGCGAGCGCCGCAAGGAGCTGATCCGGGGCCTGCAGGCTTCGGCCCTGGAAATTCCCGCGGCCATGGGGGAATTCTCCGCGGCGTCCCGGCGCATGGGCGGCAAGGTCCTGCGCCTCGAGGGGATCTCCAAGTCCTACGGCGGGACTCCCGTTCTCTCGACGTTCCGGCACGAGTTCGGCAGGGGCGAGCGCGCCGGGGTCGTGGGCCCCAACGGCTCGGGCAAGACCACCCTTCTGGGAATCGTCTCGGGGCGGATCGTCCCCGACTCGGGCCGTGCCGAGCCGGGTCCCACGGTGGCCTTCGGATGCTTCGACCAGACCGCCGCGGCCCTGGATCCCTCTGCCACGGTCCTGGACTACGTGCGGGAGCACGCCGAACAGGTCCGCCTGGGGGACGGTTCGGTCCTCTCCGCCGAGCGCCTCCTGGAGCGCTTCCTCTTCGATCGGGACATGTTTCCCCGGGCCCTGGGAGCCCTGTCCGGCGGGGAACTGCGACGCCTCCAGCTGGTCCGGCTCCTGGCGGAGGCCCCGAATTTCCTCCTCCTGGACGAACCCACGAACGACCTGGACATCGAGACCATCGAGCTTCTGGAAGACTTCCTGGAGGATTTTTCCGGCTGCGTCCTGGCGGTATCCCACGACCGGGCCTTCCTGGACCGGGTCACCCGGACCACCTTCGTCCTGGACGGAGCCGGCGGAGTTCGGAGCTTCCCGGGAACCTATTCCGATTGGCGGGTGGCCCGGGAACTGGAGGAGGAGGAGAGGGCCGCGGCCGCCCGCTCCGCGGACCGGGCGCGCGGAAAGGACCGAGGTCGGCCCGGGGCC
>JBGSPT010000396.1:0-11490 GCA_041738475.1 Treponematales bacterium | reverse complement strand
GACCTGGGAGGCCGCCGCCTTCCGGGCCGGGGGAGGGGACTACGCCCTGCCGGTCCAGACCCTGGGGGACTTCGTGGAGGGCCGACCGTCTGTCCGGCTCGGAGCCGTGGAACCCTGCATCCGGGGCCGGTACCGGCCCGGGGACCTGTCCGCCTGCCTTCCGCCTTTCGTCCGGGACGGAATCCGGGAAGCCCTGGCCGCCTTCGGCCGCCGCATCCGGGGCTTCGACCGGCCCGACGCGGTCCTCTCGGGGGTGGAGACCCGCACCTCATCCCCGGTCCGGGTGCTTCGGAACGAGTCCCTGGAGAGCGGGATCGCGGGCCTGGTTCCCTGCGGGGAGGGGGCGGGCTACGCCGGAGGCATCCTGTCCGCAGCTGTAGACGGGGTGCGGGCGGCCGAAGCCGTTGCTTTCTGCGGCCTCCGAGATTAGACAGGAGAACAACCATGCGCCTTGACGCCTTCATCGTGAACGCCTTCGCCGAGGACCTTGCCTGCGGAAATCCCGCGGGGGTGGTCCTCTCGGAAGAGGCACTCCCGGAACCGGTCATGCGGAACCTGGCCGCGGACCTGGGCAAGTCCGAGACGGCCTTCCTGGTTCCCCGGGGATCCGCCTACGGGATTCGATGGTTCTCCCCCCTTAAGGAGATGCCTCTCTGCGGCCACGCTACTCTGGCCTCCGCCTCGGTAATCTTTCGCCGGGAGGAGGGCCGGACCGGGATCGACTTCGCCTACCGGGAGGGATCGATCGGCGCCCGCAGGGCGCAGGATGGATTCATCGGGCTGGACTTCCCCCTGGACGGCTACGAGCGTGTCGAGGCGGACCCCGAGTGGCTCGGCATCCTGGGCCTGGACGGGGTCGAGGACTGCGTCCGCGGACTCTCGACCGGAAAGGTGATCCTTGTCGCGGGGCCGGAATTCGACCTGGCCCTTCTCCGTCCCGATTTCCCTCGGATGAAGGCCCGCCGGGGCCTCTGCGAGAGCGGCATGGCCGTCACCAAGGTCTCCACGGCCTTCGACTTCGAGACCCGGTACTTCAACCCCTGGGCCGGGGTGGACGAGGATCCCGTCACGGGCTCGGTACACACCGTCCTGGCGGGGTACTGGAGGGACCGTCTGGGCCGATTGGAGCTTACCGCGCGCCAGGTTTCCCGCCGGCCCGGCACGATCCGGATGCGGATCGACGGGGACCGGGTTGAGCTGGCCGGGAAAGCCCGGATCGTATTTGAGGGGACGGTGGAGGTCTGACGGCAGGATGGGCGGATCCGGCCGATTGGAACCTTGTCGATTCGGAGGCGTCCCCCCCGGTAGCTAAAGAATGATGTCGTAGCCGCTCTTGAACCGGGTCCTCCGGGTAGCCTCTTTCGTGTTTTCCAGCTTCTCCCCAAGACGATCCGCGATCCTCGAGAACAGGACATTCTGAAGCAACCCGACTACGCAGAGCTCGCTCATCCGCGCGCTATGAAGATCCCGGATGTCGTTGTTGAACTTTGTCGTCGTCAGAAGGGTGATTTTCGCGATCCGGGCCAGCTGCGAGTTCGCGTGCCCCGTGATCGCGATCGTCGTGGCCTTTCGAAGGTCGGCTTCCTTCAGGAAACTGACCCCGTTGATACAGCTTCCGCTGTAGCTCACGCATACGGCGACGTCCATCGGCTTCAGTTGGGATGCGGCATTGATCGCGAGGAACGCGTCCGAGAAAAACCTTCCGGGCAAGTCGGCGTTGATGAGGGTCGAATACAGGGCGCTCAAGGTCGCCGCCGAGCCGCCCTCGGCGAACAGCTCGATCTTGGATGCCTTCAGGAAGGCTTTCGCCATCTGATCAACCTTCTTCCCGTCGACCATGGTGAGCGTATTGGTGATGATATGGGTATTTTGAAGAATCATCTTCTGCTTGATCATTTCGACGGAGTCGGAGGAGGAGATCAGGTCGTCCGGGGCGTTGCCGGAAAGTATCTCTTTTTCTAGATGAAATTTCAGTTCCGCGAATCCTTGGAATCCGAGGTACTGGGAAAACCGGGTGATTGCCGGAGGGTTGGTCCCGACCTTGGAAGCGATCTGGTTGATGGAAAGGTGCTTGACCTCATTCCTGTGCTTGAAGATGTAATCCGCGATCAGCTTGTTTTTCTTGGACATGAGGTCGTATCGCCATCGAATGCGTGAGAGGTATTCGACCTTGGAGTCTTCGCTTGCTGGTTCCATGAATGGTTGGTTACAAACTCCTTATCAAGCTAGGAGAGTAGAGACTTATATCTGTATTGTCAATTTAAAAAAGGTCATGACGATCGAATCGAGATACCGTCGTGTCCCCGCTTGGCCTGTGTGTAAAAAGAATCATAATAAAAATACAAATATAGAAAAGAATTTCATTATGTCCATTTTTTTATTGACAAATCCCAATTCTCTGCAAGACTGCAATTAAGCAAGAGCGGCGGCCGGCGGGCCGGTTTTCCGCGAACGAGGCGTAGTCCGGAGATTTTTCACGAGACACCCGGGGGAGTCGTATGCTTAAGATCCTGAATCGGACGAGCGACATTCTCGACAGAGCGTCGCGGATTGTCGCGGTTCCCATGATGGCATCCTTTTTCCTGTTGATCCTGCTGGGGGTGTTCACCCGCTTCGTGCTTCGGAGGCCGATGCTGGGCATATCCGATTATTCGACGACGAGTTTCGTCTGGTCCTGCTTTCTGGGGGCGTCGATCCTGGTCAAGAGGAAGGAGCATATCGCCATTTCCGGATTCGTAGGGATGCTCCCGGACAAGGCCCGGTCCCTCGTCTCCTTGCTGATGGAAATCATTGAATTGGCGTTTTTCGTCTTTGTTCTGGTGATAGGGATTTTGGTGTCCCGAAAAGTGCATGTTACCCGGATGATGTCGACCGGAATGCCGATGTCCGTTCTCTACTCGGCCCTGCCGTACTGCATGTTCAGTTGCGCGATCCATTCTTCGGCCAACTTGACGAACAGGATATTCGGCCGCAGCTCCGATGCCGGAGCGTCCGAGAAGGGATCCGTCCTATGATCGTAATCGAGATCGTCGTTTTCTTCCTCCTCGCTATCTTCGGCCTCCCGATCTCCGTAGCCCTGGGAGTTGCCGCGATCATCGCGATTCTGAGTTCGGATTTCACGATATTGACCGTCGCCCAGAAAATGATTACGGGCATCGACTCGTTCACCCTGGTTTCCGTGCCGTTGTTCCTGCTCGCGGGGCGGCTGATGAACGACGGAGGGATCACGGACAGGATCTTCAACCTGGCCCGCTGTTTCGTGGGCCGGGTTCGGGGAGGACTGGCCCACGTGAACGTCATCGCCAGCATGATCTTCGCCGGAATGTCGGGAAGCGCGGTCGCCGATGCGGGGGGGCTGGGCCAGGTCGAATTGAAGGCCATGCACGATCAGGGGTATCCGGACGACTTCTCCGCCGCGATAACCTGCGCCTCGTCGGCGATCGGTCCGATCATCCCGCCTTCCATCCCGATGCTCATCTTCGCCGCGATGGCGGAGGCGTCGCCGGGAAGGCTGTTCATCGGCGGGATAATCCCCGGATTCCTGATGGGGCTCGCGTTGATGATATCGATCGTGGTGTTGAGCGCCCGGCGTAACTATCCCCGCGACCGTCGTTTCTCCTTCAGGGAAAAATTCGAGGCGATGAAGGAGGCCTTCCTCCCGATGATGACCATCGTCATAATCCTGGGCGGGATCATGACGGGAGTCTTCACCCCGACGGAGGCGAGTGCGGTCGCCGTGGCGTACTCGCTCTTCCTCAGCATGGTCGTCTACAAGAGCGTGAAGGTCCGAGACCTTCCGAAGATACTACTCGACACTGTGGGAAACACGGCGGCCGTGATGTTCATCGTTTCCTGCAGCTCGAGCTTCTCGTGGGTGCTGATCATCGAGGAGGCCGCGAAACTCCTCATCGGAGGCATCTACGCGATAACCTCCGACAAGAACCTCATCCTCCTGATGATAAACGTCATGGTTCTCGTGTTGGGATGCTTCCTCGAGAACGGTGTCGTGCTCATCCTGGTGACCCCGTTGCTGCTGCCGATTACGACCGCCCTCGGGATCGATGTCGTCCACTTCGGAGTGTTTCTTGTGCTCAACCTGATGATCGGAGTGGTGACCCCTCCCGTGGGAATGAGCCTGTACACGGTAGCGAGGGTAAGCGGCCAATCGGTGGAGCGGATTTCCGGTCAGCTGATACCTTTGTTGGTGCCGCTCGTCGTGGTTCTGCTTCTTACCACGTACATTCCGGAATTATCGTTATGGCTCGGCTCCGTCCTCTTCTGAGAGAAGGTACGAGCGCGAAGACTTTCGCTGGATCAGGGTCCTATCACATCGAGGTTCGATGTGAACGTTTCGATACGGGACGAGAGTCCCTCGCTTGAAAGGAGAGCGGTATGTCAAGAAAGAGAGCATTCCTGTTCCTGTCAGTCCTGATCCTGGGCGCCGGGCTCGTGTTCGCCAATGGGACGGGGGAGTCCAAGCCGTCCGTCTCGGAGCCGGCGAAGGAGTATGAAATCAAGGTCGGCATCGACAAGACCCCTTCCCACGCTTTCTACATGGGGCTCGAAAAGATGAATCAGGCCCTCGCCGTCAGCACCGGGGGAAAGGTCAAGATCAAAATCTACGGGGAATCCGTGCTCGGGTCCGAGCGCGAGATGTCCGAAAGCCTGATCATCGGGAACCTGGACATGACCGTGAACGGGATGCTTGGCGTCTACGAGCCCCTGTTCAACGTGCTGGACGCCCCCTACCTTTTTACGAGCCGCGAACAGATCCGCCGGTTCCACGACAGCGATTCCTTCAAGCAGATGTGCGCCAACCTCGAGAAGAACCACAATATCAAGGTCCTGACATACTTCGAGGGCGGTTTCCGACAGGTCACGAACAATGTAAAGCCGATCTTTTCCGTCACCGACCTGAAAGGGATCAAGATGCGGGTCCCCGAGATCGAGGCCATGAAGCTCACGTTCGCCGCGCTGAACACGGTGGTGACTCCGATGAGCTCCAAGGAGCTGTACGGCGCGCTCCAGCAAGGTGTGGTGGACGGCCAGGAGAATCCCTTCGCCAACATCTATAGCATGCGCCTGTACGAGGTGCAGAAATTCGTATCCGCTACCAACCATCAGTACAACAGCGGGTACGTCTACATGAGCAAGAAACTCTACGACTCCATGCCCGCAGATTACCAGAAGGCTCTCATGGCCGCGGCGCGCGACGCCTCCCAGTGGCAGGTCCAGTACAGCGCGGACAACGACGCGGCCTTCCGGCAGAAGCTCGTCGATGCCGGCATGAAGTTCAACGAGATCAAGGACGTCAAGGAGTTCCAGGAAGCCACGAAGGACGTGTACGAGAAGTTCTACAAGAACTACGGCGACAAGGCCAAGGAGATCGTCGCCCAGATCAACGCGCTCGCAAAATAAATAAGCGATTCTCCAGTCCGTTCGCGGGCACGGCCGTCGGTATTCCTCCGGCCGTGCCCGCAGGATCCCGTAAAGAAACAGCCAAGGAAGACAACTCATATGGTTGACGGAAAGATACGACTCTATGCCGAGACCGCCAGGCAGGCGAGGCTTCTGGCCCTGGAATCCGTGAAATTCGCGGGGAACGGCCATCTCGGAGGCATCATGTCCATCATGGACGCTCTCAGTGTCCTGTACTCCGGTGTACTGAACGTGGATCCCGAGCACCCGCGAGATCCCGACAGGGACCGCTTCGTGATGTCCAAGGGACATGCGGGGCCCGCGTTGTATACGATCCTCGCGATGAGGGGATTCTTTCCGATAGAACGGCTGAAGACCCTGAATCAGAACGGTACCGAACTTCCGAGCCATTGCGACATGAACAAGGTCCCGGGAGTCGACATGACGGCCGGCTCCCTGGGGCAGGGTATGTCCGCCGCCATGGGAATGGGTCTCTGCGGAAAGCTGGACGGCAAGGATTATCGGGTTTATTGCGTCGTTGGGGACGGGGAATGCCAGGAAGGCGAGGTCTGGGAGGCGGCGCTGTTCGCCCGCCAGCAGGAGCTCGACAACGTCATCCTGCTCGTGGATGCGAACGGCGGGCAGGTGGACGGATACGTGAAGGACATATCGGACGTGAGCCCCTTGGATTCCAAGTTCGCATCCTTCGGATGGGACGTCCAGCAGGTGGACGGGCACGACGTCGGAAGTATCGAGAAGGCCCTCGGGCGGGCGAAGGTCCGCAACGGTAAGCCGCACGCCGTCATTCTTCAAACCATTAAAGCCCGCGGACTCGTGGGACTGGAAGGCGCGCCGAACTGTCACCATGTCGCCATGACGGATGAACTGTACGAGAAGCTCGTCAAGGGGCTCGAAGGGGCAGGGGTTTAACGATGCTGGACAGCAAGGACATGAAGACTACCTATTGTGAGACCATGACCGAACTCGTCGAGAGGGACGACAGGGTTTATATCCTGGAGGCGGACCTGATGGCCTCCAGCGGAACGAAGAAAATACAGGAACGGCATCCGGACAGGGTGATCAACGTCGGCGTCCAGGAGGCGAACATGATCGGGGTCGCCGCCGGAATGTCTACATGCGGCAAGATTCCGTTCTGCGACACCTTCGGGTGCTTCGCGACGAGAAGGTGCTACGACCAGATAACCGTTTCCGTCTGCTACGCGAAACAGAACGTGAAGATCGTGGGAACGGATCCCGGGGTGGGGTGCGAGCACAACGGCGGTACCCACTGCGCGGTAGAGGATCTCGGAATCATGCGTACGATCCCGACCATGAGGGTGTTCGAGCCGGCGGACAATGTTCAGCTCAAGAAGTCCCTTCCCGTATTGGCCGACCTGTACGGTCCACTGTATATGCGTCTTTTCCGAAGGGTTCCCCATCGGATTTACGAGGAGGACTATGTCTTCCGGCCCGACAGGGCGGATGTGGTCCGCGACGGAACCGACATCACCGTAATCGCCTGTGGAAACATCTGCGTCTGGAACTCGATCGAGGCCGGGGAAGCCCTCAAATCGAAGGGCATCAGCGTCCGCGTGGTGAACATGCATACCGTCAAGCCGATCGACGAGGAAACGATACTCACATCGGCAAGAGAAACCGGCGCGATCGTAACCGTCGAAAACGCCAACTACATCAACGGTCTTGGGAGCGCGGTTTCGGAGGTCCTGTGCGAGGGAAGGGCCTACGTCCCGTTCAAGCGGGTCGGCATCCGGGACCGGTTCGGCGAGGTCGGGACCCGGGACTACCTCATCAAGACGATGGGATTGACGAGCGAGGATATCGTTTCGGCGATCGAAGAGACCCTTTCCCACAAGGGTTGAGGAATTCGGGTAATTCGAGGAAGAGAGGCAGGTAACAGCATGGGCAAACTTCTGTACACCATCAACACCGTCAATAATTTCATGGACATGATATTCAATCCCTTCGCGAGGCCGTTCCTGGAGAAGCATCCGGAGATCGAGACCTTCAATATCATGGACGACAGCCTTCTCGTCGGCACCCGTAAATACGGGAGAATGACTCCGGAAATCGCCTCGAGGGTGCTGAACTACGCGAAGGCCGCCGAACAAAGCGGGGCGGACGGAATCATCGTAACGTGCACATCCGTGAATGAGGCCACCCTGAGCATCCGGCCGTTCCTGACCATTCCGATGATGGGGATAGAGGAACCCGTCGCGGAGCAGGCGGTACTGAACGGAAAGAGAATCGGGGTTATCGGAACCATCCCGACCAGCCCGGTCGCCATCGATCGGACGATACGCCGGAAAGCCGACGAACACGGCCGGAGCATCGAAATCCGGGACTATGTCGTGGAGGGAGCGTTCGACATCCTGCAAAGCGGCGACCGGGCTAGGCACGACGAGATGGTGCGGGACGCTCTTCGAAAGGTGGAAAAGGAAGTCGACGTTATCGCCTTCGCGCAGATCTCCATGAGCAAGCTCGTCCATGATCCCGTTTCCGTCCCCATATTCAAGATCGGAACCTCGGGATTCGAGGAAATTTGCCGGCTCATGGCCGGAAACGACGGCGAAGGGTGATTCGATGGAAATTCGCGGTTTGCAGCATGTAGGGATTCCGACGAGCGTGTACGGGAAAACCCTGGATTTTTATACGGCGCTAGGATTCAGGATCGCCCATACCGCCGCGGGAAAATCCGGGAATCCGATCAGCTTCCTGAAACTCGGAGACCTCGTCCTTGAGGTCGTTGAGAAACCGGAAACCAAGATGGACCGGGGGGCCATTGATCACATCGCCCTGGACGTCCGCGATATCGAAGAGTGCTATCGGGAGATCACGGGGAAAGGATTCCCGATTCTGGAGGGAGAGATACGGAAACTCGATTTCTGGTCCAACGGGGTGAAATACTTCACCATTGAGGGGCCGAACAAAGAGAAAGTCGAGTTCTCGCAGTACCTGTAGAACGGGATCCGTCTTTTTTCGTCCGGGCCTAGAACCCCTCCAGGAAATCCTGCCGGGACAGGTCCTCCCAGGACTGCCGGGCCTGTCCTGTCTGCTTCAGCTTTTCGAGGACCGCCAGGTCCAGGTACTTCACCGTCAGGGGCCGTTCCAGGGATACGCTGACGCTTCCGTCGGACCAGACGCTTTCCCGGGGCGAAAGGAAGCCGGGCTTTCCGTACCGCTCTAAGAGCCGGGTGAACACGGAGTAGTGGTCCATCTTTTCGGGATTGAGCACGTAGATGGCGGAGAAGAGCCTGTCCTCGTGGAACTGGAAGAAGGCCCGCTTCACGAAGGAAAGGCCCTGGACCTCAAGGAGCTTCTCGTCCGGCCGGGGCAGGAGGGTGACGTCCGGTCCTCCGCGGTAGAGGAAGAGCTCGTCGGACTTGAGGACGGTCTCCACCTCTTCAAGGCTCATACCCAGCTCCACGCCCCGGAAGCCCCGCGGAAGGGTCGCCGACCCGGTCGATTCGGATGCGGCGGGGACCGCCGGGGGAACAGGGACCGAGGGAGCGGGGGGAACCGCCTGGCCGAGGAGGGGAAGGGCGGCGGCAGCCAGGGCGAGGGACAGGATCGTGCGGACGCGGGAGGCCGCAGGTGCGGAACCGCGTAGTATTCCGTGGACAGGATTCATGCCGGGCACCTCACTTCGAAAGGGCGATGGACAGGGCCGTGGAGAGCTTGAGGACGTCCTCGTTGCCCTTCCTTAGGCGGGCCCCCAGGACCGCGGCTATCCGGCGCACGACCTTGAGCCCCAGCTCGGGGTCCGCCTCGCAGAGGGCCGCGAAGTCCTCCCTGCGGATCCGGTAGAGCAGGCAGTCCGAGGCGGCGGTGACCGTGGCGCTCCGGGGTTCGGTCCCGAAGAGGGCCATTTCCCCGAAGACCGAGGCCTGGGCGGCGTTCAGCTTGGTCATGGACTTCTCGGCCCGGCCGAATCCCGCCCTGCCCAGCTTGAGGGTCAGGTTCTTGCTCACGTCCACCCGGCCTTCCATGAACAGGAAGACCTCGTCCCCCGGCTCGTCCTCACGCATGATGACGGTGCCGGACTTCACTTCCAGGGGTTCCGCGATGTCGAGGACCTTGGCCAGCTGTATCTCCGTCAGGTCCCGGAGGATGCCCACCTTGCCCAGGGCCGCCGCGCTCTTGACCGCCTTGCGCATCACCGGACCCCCGTTCCCACCGTGAAGGCCCAGTCGGTGTCCCGGATGACGTAGTCCGGTCCGGGAGCCAGGCGGATCTCGTCCCCGGTCCCGGTCTCCCGGGACAGGTCCAGTTCCGCCTCCTGGAACTTCCGCTTGATGAAGGCGTCGATGGCGCTGGAATCGTCGGACAGAAGGTCCTCAAGGGCCATGCCCCTCCCCTTGGAAAGCACCCCCACCAGGACCGCGGATTTCTCGGACAGGTACCATCCCGAGGCTTCCCGGAAGGTCTTGCCCACCAGGGCCGGGGGGATGGGGGACTGGCGCAGCCGGGATTCCCCGGAGAAGAGCCGACGGGCGGCCCCGGGGAGTCCCGGCTCGAATCCGGCGGCGGACAGGAGGCGGCCCGCGAATTCGCCGTTCACGATCACGTCATCCGCCTGGGCCCGGACCAGGTGCTGCTCGCTCTCGGTCTTCAGGATCTCCGCGCTGGCGTGGATCTCCGGATTCAGGGCCTTGACCGCCAGACAGGCCATGATGGTCCGCTCGTCCGCGTTGGCCGCTCCGCCGGCCCCGGATTCGTCGGGCAGGAGGATGCAGGCCCGGGCGGATCCCGCGGAGGCCCTCCTAAGCACGGTCTCCTGGGTGTGGTCCCCCCGGATGAACCGGAGGTCCAGGCCGGGAAACCAGGTCTTCAGGTCGTCGAAGAGATCGCTCTCCATCTGGCTGACCAGGACCACCGGCGTCCGGGCGGCCTCCTCGGAACCCGAGATGCCCTCCAGGACGTTCCGGGCCTTGGGATTCCACCCGCAGATAAGGATATGGCGCTTCAGCTTTACGTCCCGCAAACCTTTACCCTCCCGTATCCTGCGCTCCACGAAGATGGAGGCGATCGTCCCGGAGATCAGGGACGTCAGGACGACCCCGGACAGGATGAGGAGGATCGCGAAGGCCCTCCCCATGTCCGTCCGGGGAAACTTGTCCCCGTAGCCCACCGAGGCGATGGTGACCACGGACCACCAGATCCCGTCGAAGAGGCGGGCGAACATTCCGTCCTCCCAGCCCGCCTCGGCCAGGTGGACCAGGACCGCCCCCGCCCCGACGGCGCCCAGGAAGAACAGGAGCAGCCTTGGGAGGTTGGCCCGGACGGCGTCGTTCTTCAGGCTGGACCACCGGTCCGACAGGCCCGAGAGGACGGTCCTGCCTTCGGGATCGGTCCTCCGCCGGGCTCGGGGACTCCGTGAATCGGTTCTGGCGTGTTTCGGCATCCTGGATGGTTTCCTCCTTACTCTATCGGCGGATATCGTTCCCTTGTTGACCGCCCCCTGACCGGGATTGACTCCCTCCGGGCCGCCGGGGGATAGTCGGCCATGGACCTTCCCGTCTTTCCGCCCCGGCTCGGGGAACCCCGGGTCGCCCGCGCGGATCCGGATTTTCTCGCCGTCGTAAAGCCCGCGGGTATGCACACGGCTCCGGGCGCCGAAGGGGGGAAGGAACCCGCAGCCCCGTCTCTGGCGGAATGGGTGTTCGAGCGCTTCCCGGAGATCCGCGGGATCAAGGGCCGGGGCCGGGGGGAAGGGGGGCTCCTCCACCGCCTGGACCGGGAAACTTCCGGCCTCGTCCTGTTCGCCCGCTCCGAGGAGGCTTTCCGGGCCCTGACCGCCTCGGCCGCCGGGGGACTCTTCCGCAAGGACTACATCCTCCGGGCCCGGCCTTCCCCGTCGGGGCTCCCGGGCTCGCGACCCCTTCTGGCCGCGCCGGACGGGGTGGACCCGTCGGCCTGGGGACGATTCCGGGACAGCGCCGCCGGCATGACGGACACCCCGGGATCGGAGGGACCGGGCTCCGTCGAGGGTCTCCTGGCCCTCCTGTCCGGCGCCCTGGACGCGGGACGCCCGGTCTTCGTGGAAAGCCGGTT
>JBGSPT010000346.1:0-2011 GCA_041738475.1 Treponematales bacterium | reverse complement strand
TCGAGCGGGCGGGAGTGGCCCTGTCCGTGGAGAACCACGACCGGTTCCGGGCACGGGACCTGGCCGCCGTCGTCCGCGGCGCCGGAAGCCCGGCCGTCGGCATCTGCCTGGACTCGGTGAACTCCTTCGGAGCCGCGGAGGGCACCCGAACCGTCCTGGACGAACTGATCCCCCTGACCACCTGCCTGCACGTCAAGGATTTCACGATCGCCCGGCATCCCCACAACATGGGATTCTCCCTGACCGGGGCTCCCGCGGGCCGGGGCTTCCTGGACGTCCCGGACATCCTCGCGCGCCTGGCCGCCGCGGACCGGAATCCCGACGCCTTCCTGGAACTCTGGCCGTCCCCGGAACCGACGCCCGCGGAGACCGAGGCCAAGGAGGAGGCGTGGGTGGTCGAGAGCATGGATTATCTGAAGACCCTGATCAGGGATTGATTTCCCGGGACTCAGGGAAGGGCGCCCGATTTCGCGGGAATCAGCTCCGGCCCGGACTCAATCGGACAGGGCGTTCCACTGCTCGATGGAGCGCAGGATCGCCTCCGCGGCCCTCTCCTCGTCCCGGGCGGCGAGCCCCTCAAGAATGTTGGTATGCAGAGTATAGGCCAGCTTGGTCTCGTTCTCGTGGGTCCTTCGTATGGAGGGCTCAAAGAGCTCCAGGGTGAAGCCGTAGATCCTCTCGATCAAGACGTTTCCCGTGGCCTCGGCGAAGGCCCTATGGAAATCAAGGTCCAGCTCGGTCAGGATCGCGGGGTCTTTCTCGTCCCGGTCCAGGCTGTGTCCCATCTGCTGGTGCACCTTGCGGATGTTCCCGATCTGCTCGTCGCTCGCGGATTTTATGATGATCTGGGCGATTCCGAGCTCCAGAAGCCTGCGGAGCTGGAGCAGCTGTGACTTGTCGATCCGGGTCAGTAGGACCTGGAAGAGCAGGTGATCGAAGACCTTCTGGCCCGTGGAATCGGACACATAGGTGCCGTCCCCGCGCCGGATCTCCAGGACTCCGAAGGAGCTCAGGACCTTCATGGCCTCCCGGATGGATCCGCGGCTGGCGGACAGACTCCTGGTCAGATCCATCTCGTTCGGGAGCCGGTCGCCGGGTTTAAGCTTCTGGGAAATCAGGAGGTCCTTGATCCTGTCGATGACCGTATCGACCGTGGACTTCCGCACCGGTGTGCGGAACAGGTCAGGATCCACAACATGCACTTCCGACATAGGGACTCCTGTTTATACTATCATAGGACGTAGGATGACTAATATCGGATAAATATATAGCGAATACCATCCTCTGTCAACGAAACAGAGCTCCATGGATTCCCTGGGCCCATGAGATCGGCCCGATCCAATTCAAAAGCCACCGACATGGTAACTCATATGATATCCAATGTCGGATGTTGGACAACATTATACCTCGATTCCCGGTACCTGTACAGAAAATCCGACCGCTCTGCGCAAATTCGCACCGATACGTCCTCCATACTATACTTCCACTCTACGGGAGGTGTCATGATCCTATCCTTGGGACTTTTCCTTGCGGGCCTGGTCTTCCTCTTCCTGGGCAGCGAGATCGTCACCCGCCAGATGGGTCCCGTAGCCCGCAGGCTGGGGATCAACGAGCTTGTGGTCACGGTCCTGGGGGTCAGCGTCCTTTCGAGCCTCCCGGAGCTGATGGTCTCGGGCTTCGCCGCGGCCCGGGGACAGAGCGACGTGAGCATCGGGAACGTGGTGGGGTCCAACTTCGTCACCCTGACCTTCGTGACCGCGGTCTGCGCCCTGATCCGCCCCATGGACACCTCCCTGCAGATCAAGGACCGGGAGTCCAGCTGGATGATCCTGTCCACCGCCCTGGTCCTGGTGCTCGGGCACGACGGAGTCTTGGGGCGGGTGGACGGCGCCTTCCTCATCCTCTTCTATCTGCCGTACATCGGGTCGGTGGTCTCGGGAGCCCTAAGGGAGGCCAAGTCCGGCGCCGGGGCCGGACAGGCCGCAGCCGCGGGCGGGCCTCCCCTCGTCCC
>JBGSPT010000342.1:0-1855 GCA_041738475.1 Treponematales bacterium | reverse complement strand
GGCGGTCGCCCGCCTGGAGTCCCGGCCCTTCCCCGCCCGCCTGACCTACACGGTGCGGAGCTTCCTCTCGGATCTCTCACCCTACGTGCCCTTCGGATTCCGCCTTCTGTTCCGGAGCCCCGGCGTCTCGGCCTTCGCCCTGATCAAGGCTTTCTCCGCGGCACCCACGACGAACGCCCTGGTGCGGACCACCCAGGCAGCCACCATGCTCTCCGGCAGCGACAAGGAGAACGTCCTGCCCGACCGCGCCCGGGCGGTCATCAACGTGAGGATCCTCCCCGGCGAGACCGTCGCGGGGGTACTGGCACGGATCGCCTCGATCGTGGCGCGGGACGGGGTGACGGTCCGCCAGGCCCACGAGGGCCTGGCCGTGGAGCCTCTGCCGGAATCCCCGACGGACCATGAAGGGTACCGGGCGGTCCGGTCCGCCCTGGAGGCGGCCCACCCGGAGGCGGCGGTTGTCCCCTTCCTCTTCAGCGCGGGAACGGATTCCAAGCACTACGCGGATATAGTCCAGGCGATCTACCGCATGGCCCCGATCCGGCAGACCCCCCGGGACTTGGCGGGGATACACGGACCCGACGAGCGTATCTCCGTCGAGAACATCCGCCGCTGCGCCCTGTTCTATTACGAGCTCATGAAGGGGATGTAGGGATCCTTTTTGAAGGCCTTTGAACCATAAGAAGCGACAGGATGGACAAGATGGGAAAAAGATGGACAGGATCATGAATTGGGAAAATCCACATTCTCATTCATAATCCTGTTCATCCGGTCTTTATCCTGTTCATCCTGTCTGGTTTTTCATTATAGCTTTGTGATCTCTGTGTACTCTGTGGTTGCCTTTTTAAAGATCCGTCTTTTCTCAGCGCACTACCGCGAAGTCGCCGAACCAGAGTTCCCGGATGCGCCCCAGGGAGAGCTGGGCGTTGAGCCGGTCCCGGAGCTCGGACTTCAGGGCCCCATCGAAGGCGGGGTGGAGGGACTCGGCGCTCTTTTCCGCGAAAAAGGACGCGCAGGACTCCCGAAGGCGGGACGCCTTGTCGTCCAGTTCCTCCTTGAACGCCCGGTCCCCGGCGGGGTACGGAAAGGCGATGCTCACGGCCACGACCGCGGGAGGCTCGTCCCGGGTGGAGGCCCGGATGGTTCCCAGGCGGGTATAGACCGCCTCCCCTTCCCGGGGCAGGTCCGTCCGGGGGCCCCGGGAGGATTCCTCGGCCCGGCCGCGGGTATCGGCGATCAGCGCGTAGGCGGTGCCCAATACCAGGATCCCCGCCAATAGGAGGATGAGCGCCCGGAGCGCCCGTTCCGCGGGGCTCCGCTCCGGAGGAACGTTCCCGCCCGCCGATCCTTCGCGACCCATGCCAGCCTCCTAGGGGCCCGTCGGACCGGATGCCTCGGAACCCTGCCGGGGCTCCGGCCCGGACTCCGGGGCATCGGATCCGGACGAGAAGGTGATGCCGTGCTCCGAAGCCCGAACCACGATCAGGCCCGTAGCCAATAATATAACCGAGGCTGTGAAGAATACGAAGGGATACCCCGCCCAGGTCGCGACCACGGCCCCCACCGCGGGTCCCAAGGCCATGCCCGCGCTGGCTACCGAACTGGAAAGCCCGTATGTGGCCCCCTGCCTTCCGGATTCGCAGATCCGGGCGATCAGGGCGTTCACGGAAGGCATGGTTCCCCCCAGGAAGATCCCCGCGCCGATGCGCAGCCACAGGAGCTGGTCCGGCGTCCGGGCGAATCCCTGGAACGTATAGAAGAGCATGGCTCCCGCCACGCACCCCACCAGGGTCCGCCCGTACCCCACCCTTCCGGAGACGCGGCCGACCGCGGCCGCGGCGAGGGCGGCGGCCAG
>JBGSPT010000311.1:0-6761 GCA_041738475.1 Treponematales bacterium | reverse complement strand
CTGGCCGGCCTGGCCGACGCGGAGCCGAGGCTGGCGGAGCGGGTCTGCTTCCTCTCGGGGGGAACCGACGGCAACGACGGACCCACCGACGCCGCCGGGGCCTTCGCGGATACGGGGTTCCTGGAAGGCGCCCGGGCCGCGGGACTCAAACCCCGGGACTACCTGGCGACCAACGACTCCTACGTCTTCTTCGACCGGATCGGAGGACTTCTGCGCACGGGGCCGACCAACACGAACGTCTGCGACCTTCAGGTGACCCTGGTGCGTTGAAGAAGCACCTTGCCTTAAGCGGTTCCTAACGCCTTACGCCTCCGTCTTAATGCGGCCTTAATGGGACGAGATTTCCTTGAAGTGATACTCTCGGATCATGGAAGAGGATTTCGGCGGCCGTCCGGAGACCGGCCACGGGGGCCATTTCCTGGTGGCCGTGACGGGAAGCGAGAACTCGGGATACCTGATCCGGTGGACCGATACCGCCGCAAGAAGGCAGGGAGCCGCCTGGACCGCCCTGCACGTACACGACCCCGACCATCCGGAGGATTCCGCCAGGCTTGATCGCAATATGGCCCTGGCGGAGCGTCTCGGGGCGGAGATCCTCTCGGTCGTGGACCGGGAGGTGGCGGCGTGCATCGTCCGCCACGCCCGGATCAAGGAAGCCACCGCCCTGGTGATCGGCAAGGCCGAAGAGGGCGAGGGATCCTTCCTGGGCCGCCGCAGCATCATGGAAGGGATCCTCAAGGAGTCCGGGGATCTGGATGTCCTGATCCTGCGCGGAAAATCCCCGGTTCGGCCGATCCGCAGACCCCTGAAACTGAAGACCGGCATCGGCTCCCTCCGGGGCATACCCTACGCGGCCGCGGCCCTGTCCGCCGTGACGGCGGTCGGGCATTTCGCCCAGCCCGCCCTGGGATACCGGGCCGTATCCATCCTGTACCTCCTGGCCATCATCACCCTTCCCTTCGCCTGCGGCCGACTCACGGTCATCGGGAGCGCGGCTCTCAGCGCCCTGGCATGGAACTTCCTGTTCATCCCCCCGCGTTTGACCTTCTCCATCGCCAGCCTGGAGGACATGCTGATGTTCGCGGCCTTCTTCCTGGCCGCCTTTGTCGGGGGATTTCTCACTTCAAGACTCAAGGAAAAAGAATCGGCTCTGTCCCTGCGGGAACGCAAAATGGCCTTCCTCTACAGCTTCACCCGGGCCGTCTCCCGGGTCCGGGGAATCGAGAACCTGGCTCGGCTGGCGGGCGATTATCTCGAACGGCACCTGCATCTCTCCGCCTCGACCTTCCTGCTCGATCCGGACGGGAACCTGGCCCTGGTCCGGTCCCCGGAACCGGGCACCGATCCGTCCCCGGGTTTCGAACCGGCCTCGGCGCGCCGGTGTTTCGAAACCGACGAATGCGTCGCGGAGGGGGATGACACCCTGTACATCCCCCTGGGTTCCCAGGTGGACGTGCTGGGGGTGCTGTACGTCACGGGCCGCGGCAAGAGGAACCTGCGGGGCGAAACCCGGGAACTCCTGGCGGCCCTGGCCGGCAACCTGGCTCTAGCCCTGGAACGGGAACTCCTGGCGGAGGAGAACGAGCGCAACAAGATGGCGGGCGAATCGGCCCGGCTCTCCAAGATCCTCTTGAACCACGTGTCCCACGAGCTCCGCACGCCCCTGACCACCATCACGGGTTCCGTCAGCGGCCTCCTGGAAGGGAACGCCGCGGAGGATCCCAGACTCCGGTGCGAACTGCTTTCGGAAACCCTGATAGCCGCGAACAAGCTCGATCTAATCGTGGAGAACCTGCTCGCCATGAGCCGTCTGGAGACAGGAAGGCTCGCCCTGCACCCGGAACCGGCCTACCTGGGCGAACTCATCGGGGCATCCAGGGAGGGGCTGGATTCCGACCTGGCGGGACGGACCCTGATCCTCTCGGAGAAAGCCCGGGACGCCGAGATCGAGGCGGACCCGGTCCTGATGGTCCAGGTATTCCGGAACATACTGCGCAATTTCACGGCATACACCCCGGAGGGATCTTCCCTCCGGGTGGAGTGGGAGTCGGTTCCGGGAGCCTCGGTCGTCCGGTTTTCCGACGACGGACCCGGAGTGCCCGACAGGGAGCTGTCCCTGCTCTTCGACACCTTCTTCCGGGGCTCCCGGAGCTGCGCCCGGCAGGGCTGCGGCCTCGGGCTTTCCATCTGCCGGGGGATCGTGGAAGCCCACGGGGGTTCCGTGCGGGCCGCCCGGAGCGATCGGGGCGGGCTTGTCGTGGAACTTCGTCTTCCTTCGAAGGGGGCATCGTGATCCCGGTCCTTGTGGTGGACGACGAGGTCCAAATCCGCAGGCTCCTGCGGCTCTACCTGGAAAAGGAGGGGTACGCGGTGTTCGAGGCCGATACCTGCGAGGAGGGACTGCGCCAGTTCAACGCTCTCAAGCCCGGCATCGTCCTTCTGGATCTCGGCCTGCCGGACGGGGACGGACGGGAGCTCCTGCAAGCCGTCCGCAAGCGGGGGGATACGCCCGTGATCATCCTGTCGGTCCGCAATGCCGAGGAAGACATCACGGGGCATCTGGATGCCGGGGCGGACGACTACCTGATAAAGCCCTTCGGCGTCGGGGAGCTGTCGCCCGGATGCGGGTGGCCCTGCGTCACCGCCTGCCCGAGGCGGCCGCGGGCAAGCCGGTCCGGATGGGGCTTCTGGAGGTGCACCTGGACCTCCGGGAAGCCCTTCGGAACGGGGTTCCTGAGCACCTGACTCCCACCGAATGGTCCATCCTTGAAATCCTAGTCCGCAACGCCGGGAAGATCCTGACCCGGAACCAGCTCCTGCGGGAAGTCTGGGGTCCCGGCATGTCCGGGGACTACAACAGCCTCCGGGTGTACATCAACCAACTGCGCAAGAAGATCGAGGCGGAGCCCTCCGAGCCCCGGATCCTCCTGACCGAACCGGGAGTCGGATATCGGCTGAAGCTGGACGTCTGAGATGAACCGAGTATTCAAGTCCGATACCGTCTTTCTGCTGAGTTTCTTCCTGATCGTGATAGGGATCGGTACCTTCCTCCTGCTCCTGCCCGCCGCCTGGGCCGGGAATCCCGGAAGGCCCCTTCGGCTGTCCCCCGTCGACGCCCTGTTCACCTCGACCTCCGCGGTCTGCGTCACCGGCCTCACGACCGTGGATACCGCGGATTTTACCCGTTTCGGCCAGTTCGTCATCCTGGGGCTCATCCAGGTCGGAGGCCTTGGGATCGTATCCTTCACCTCCTTCATGCTCCTCCTCCCCGGAGGGCGTCTTCCCTTTCGCAGGCTCCGCACCATCCGGAGCTTTTCCGTCCAGGGCGTGGAAAACGACCCCTTCCGGATCCTGCGGAGCATCGTGGTTTCCACGTTCCTGATCGAGTCCGTGGGGGCCGCGGCGCTGGCGGTCCAGTTCGCCGGGCTGGGCCATTCCGAACCCGTCTTTCTCGGAGTTTTCCACGCCGTGTCGGCGTTCTGCAACGCGGGCTTTTCGGTGTTCCCGGACAGCCTGGAGCGGTTCAAGGAGGAGCCCGTCCTGCTGGGAACCTTTTCGGTCCTAATAATGACCGGGGGCATCGGCTTCATCGTCCTGCAGGACATAGCGCGGCGGATTCGGGGGAAGAAGCGGATCCTGAGCTACCACTCCAGGCTTATGCTCTCGATCACCGCGGTCCTGGTTCTGACCGCCGCCGCCGCGTTCTGGCTGTTGGAAAAAGACCACGCCTTCGCGGGGATGTCCGGTCTGGATCGGGCGGCGAACGCGCTGTTCCAGTCCGTCACGCCCAGAACCGCGGGGTTCAACGCGGTCCACCAGGCAGATCTGCGCCAGCCGACCAAGTTCATCACGATCCTGTTGATGTTCATCGGCGGGGCCCCCGGGTCCATAGCCGGGGGGATCAAGATCGCGACCGCCTACGTGGTTCTCCTGGTGATGCTGAAAAAAGCGAACGAGCGGGGGGAGATCAACGCCTTCCGTCGGCGCCTGACGCCGGAAACCATCAACGGGGCGGTCATCTACTTCATCAAGGCCGCCTTTCTTCTCATCTTTGCCGCCGGGGTGCTCAGCGTCGTGGAGGCTCCCCGGGGCGCGGACTTCGGGCACATCGCCTTCGAAGTGGCATCGGCCTTCGGCACCGTCGGACTTTCCCTGGATTTCACCGCCGGTCTTTCCCGGGCGGGAAAGCTCGTGATCATCGGGACCATGTTTACCGGCAGGGTGGGTCTCCTGGCCTTCCTGTTCCTCGGGGGAACGACCCGGGCGGGCAATTTCGTGTATCCCGAAGCGGAGATACTCATAGGGTAGGGTTATGAAACAATTCGCGATTCTTGGCCTGAGCTGGTTCGGAAAGAACGTCCTGGTGGAACTCCTGGACCTGGGCGCGGACGTCATGATCATAGACAAGGACCGGGAGGTCATCGACGCCTACCGGGACCATCCGGTGACCGCCGTCGTGATGGACATCGTGAACGAGGAGAACCTGCGTAAGGCCCTGCCCCAGGGACTGGACGGGGTGGTGATCGACATGGGGGACAAGATCGAGGCCTCCATCCTGGCCACCAGCTATTGCCGCAAGCTCGGCATACCCCGGATCTTCGTGAAAGCCGTCACCGAGGGCCATGCGGAGATCCTGGAAATGGTCGGGGCCACCAAGATCGTCTTCCCCAACCGGGAGGCCGCCAAGAGGATCACGCCCCTGCTTGTGTCCTCGGGGCTCCTCAACTACCTGCCCGTATCCGGCAATCTTGTGATCGCGGAACTTGTGGTGCCGGAGCGGCTCTTCGGGCTCTCCCTGCTGGAAGCCAATCTCCGGAAGAACCACGGTATCAACCTGATCTCGGTGCGGAACGGGAACGAGGAGTACGGCCTCTTCTCCCCGGAGTACCGGTTCCGCCCGGGGGACGTGGCCCTGGTGTCGGGGCTGGACGAGTCCATCGAGTCCTTCGCGGAAAAGCACGCGCCCAAGGTCCATCACGGTTTCTTCGTGCGGGATCTCGGCAGGCTCTTCGGACGCAGGAAGGGATAGACCCTCCAGCCTTGACGGCCGGGCCGGCGGGGGCGAGAATGAAGCGGCCCGGGTTCTGTCGTCCGGGCCCGCCGGACGCGGTTCCGGACGGATCGATCTACCGGAGGCGCCGATGTCCCTGAAGGATCCCGGCCGGGCCGCCCGTGCGGATTCCGCGGCACTGACTCCCGAGTTCTACAAGAAGTCCGCCCTGCTGGGATTCGGCCTGTTCGGCGCCCAGCTCATGTGGATGATCTACAACACCTACATGCCGATCTTCCTCCAGGCCGGAAGCCCGGGCTTCCGGACCGCTGCCGCGGTCCGGGGCTTCGGGCTGTCCGCCACGGTGACCGGGATCCTCATGACCCTGGACAACGTGGCAGCCTTCTTCCTCCAGCCCGTTATGGGACCCGTGAGCGACCGGACCCGGTCCAAGTACGGACGGCGCATGCCCTGGATCCTGGTCTTCGCCCCCCTGTCCGCCCTGGCTTTCGCCCTCATTCCCATGGGCGCCGAGCTGATTCCCCCGGAACTCTCGGGCCGAGTCTCCGAATTGGGCGGGCCCTTCGCCCTCCTCATGGGGGCGGCCCTGGTCATGGTGGTCTGCATGGCCCTCTGGCGGACCCCGATGTTCGCCCTCCTCCCGGACCTCTTCCCCTCGGCCCTCCGGTCCCAGGCTAACGCGGTGGTCAACATCATGTCCGGGATCGGAGGCATCCTGGCCTTCGTGCTCGGGGGGGCGCTCTTCGCGGTGTACCAGCCCCTGCCGTTCTGGTTCGGAGCCCTGGCGACCATGGCCGCGGTCCTGGTGCTCTTCAAGAGCGTCCGGGAGCCCGCGGACCTGGCCGAGGCCGCGGAGTCTCCCGGGGGGCTCCGGATCCTGGCCCGGCTCCGGGAGATCCCGAGGGAGAACAAGCGGAGCCTTTTCCTCCTGATCCTGACGGTGCTCTTCTACATGGTGGGCTACATGGCCGTAGAGACCTTCTTCTCCTCCTTCGCGGTCACCCGGCTGGGACTGGCCCCCTCCGCGGCGGCCATGCTCCTGGCGATATCCTACGTGTCCTTCCTGATCTTCGCCCTGCCCGCTAGCCTGGTGGCCCGGCGCCTGGGACGCAGGATCACCATCTCCGCGGGGCTCCTGGTCTTTGCCGCGGGGCTGGTGGTCATCCGGCTCTTTCCCTCCCTTCCGGTGACCGCGGCCATGCTCCTGGTCGGGGGCTTCGGCTGGGCCCTGGTCAACGTGAACTGCCTTCCCATGATCCTGGACACCTCCACCTCCGAGGACCTCATGGGCACCTACTCGGGGCTCTACTTCATCGCCACCACCCTGGCGGGCACGGTCGGGCCGATCTTGAACGGCCGCGTCATCGACCTGGCGGGCCGGGACTACTCCGTGATCTTCCTGGTCTGCCCCTTCTTTTTCGTGCTCTCCTTCCTCTGCCTCTCGGGTGTGCGGACCGGGGAGGTGAAGAGCGGAGGGACCCGGGCATGAGTTCCGCCGGCCCGGACTTCGTGACCGCCCCGGGCTTCGAGGGGGCGGCCCGGGCCTTCGACGGCCAGATCCTGCGGGGCCTCCACTTCGGGGCCCAGATCGAGGTCTGGCACGGGGACCGGCGGGTCCTGTCCCGGTGGGGCGGGTTCCGGGATCCCCGGGGCGCCCGGCCCGTCCGTATCGATACCCCCTTCGCCGCCTACTCCGCCACCAAAGCCCTGACCGCGGCCTGCATCCACAAGCTGGCGGACGAGGGCCGCC
>JBGSPT010000304.1:0-33466 GCA_041738475.1 Treponematales bacterium | reverse complement strand
GGGATTCTGCGTCCGGTCCGCGGGCATCGGGGAAACCGACGGCCCTCCCGGCTCCCTGGCCCTGGCCAGGGCCCTCCGGATCCTGGGCAAGAAGACCGCTCTGATCACGGACCGGTATTCGGTCCCCCTGGTCCGGATCGGCGCGAGACACCTGGGGATCGCGTTCCGGGTCCTGGAGCTGCCGGACATCCAGGCCGAGGCGGATTCCGCTCTGGACGGCTTCGTCGCGGCCTTCAAGCCCACCCACGTCGTAGCCCTGGAGCGTCCCGGGAGCGCTCCCGACGGGCACCGGTACTCCATGCGGGGAGAAATCCTGGACGACGTCGCACCCGCGGCGGACCGCCTGTTCAGCCCGGATCCCGGCCGCGGCTGGGTCACCCTGGCGGTGGGGGACGGGGGCAACGAGCTCGGGATGGGCCGTCTCCGGGAGGACCTGAAGGACGATGTGCCCCGGGGATCCTTGATTTTCTGCGCCTCCCCCGCGGACCACACCCTGGCCTGTGGAATCTCGAACTGGGGAGGATATGCCCTGGCGGCGGCGCTTTCCGTCCTGTCCGGAGCCCTGCTCCTCCGCACCCCGGACCAGGAGAGGGAGCTCCTGGCGGCCCTCGTCGAAGGAGGGGCCGTGGACGGCTGCTCCCGGGAACGGGCCCTGTCCGTGGACGGTCTTTCCTGGGAGGAGTACGCCCCGACACTCCAGGCGATCTACGACCTCGTTTCCGGCATGCTTCGCGCCCGGAAGAGGGGGGCGGAACCGGAGGCGAACCATGGAAATTGACCTGAATGCCGACGTGGGCGAGGGTTTCGGCGCCTACGCCCTGGGAAGCGACGAGGCGCTTCTGGGCCTCGTGAGCTCCGCGAACATAGCCTGCGGCTTCCACGCCGGGGATCCCGGGGTCATGCGGAAGACCGTGGACCTGGCCCTGCGGGGGGGAGCGGCCCTGGGAGCCCATCCGGGATACCCGGACCTCCAGGGCTTCGGCCGCAGGTCCTTGGCTATGGGGGAGGACGAGGTCTATGCCGCGGTCCTCTACCAGATCGGCGCCCTTCGGGCCTTCGCCGCGGCGAGGGGGTCGGACCTTCGGCACGTGAAGCCCCACGGAGCCCTGTACAACGACGCCGCGAAAAAACCCGCCCTGGCTCGGGGCATCGCCCGGGCCGTGGAGGCCGCGGGTGGGGGATTGGTGCTCGTGGGCCTGCCCGGCTGCGAACTGGAAAAGGCGGCCGGCGACCTCGATCTTCCCTACGCCCGGGAGTTCTTCGCGGACCGGGCCTACCAGGACGACGGTTCCCTGGTGCCCCGGTCCCGGCCCGGCGCGGTGATCCACGACGAGGATGAGTGCGTCGCCCGGGTCCTGCGGGTCGTCCGGAGCGGGACGGTGGTGTCCGTCGAGGGCCGTAAAATCGCGGTGCGGGCGGACACGGTCTGCCTGCACGGGGACAATCCCGAGGCGGTGGCCTTCGCCCGCAGGCTCAGGGCCGCCCTGTCAACCCAAGGCATAGCGGTCCGGCCCATCGGGAACGGCGGAGCCCGTCCGTGAACCTGATACCGGAAATATATCCCTACGGGGACTCGGCGCTCACAATCGTATTCGGAAAAGAGATTTCCGAGGCCGCCTACGCCAGGGTCCGGGGCCTGCTCGCCGCAATCGAGGCGGATCCGCCGGAGGGGATGAGGGAACTCATACCGGCCTACAATTCCCTTCTCGTGGCCTTCGACCCGGACAAGACCGATTTCTCCGCCCTGGACCGGGCGGTCCGTTCCCGGGCTGCGGGATCCGAAGCGGCCCCGGAGACGAAGACCCGGATCGTGCGGATCCCGGTCTGCTATGAGGCGCCCCACGCCATGGACCTCGAAGAGGTGGCGCGGCACACGGGCCTTTCGACGGAAGAAGTCGTATCCATCCACAGCGCGGGTACCTACCTCGTGTACATGCTCGGATTCACCCCGGGCTTTCCCTACCTCGGCGGGATGGACGGGAGGATCTCGGCTCCCCGGCGGGCAAGCCCCCGGACGCGCATCCCCGCGGGCTCCGTGGGAATCGCGGACCGGCAGACGGGGATCTATCCCCAGGACAGCCCGGGGGGATGGAACATCATCGGCAGGACGCCGGCTGTCCTTTTCGATCCGGCGCGGACGCCTCCGTCCCTACTCGCTGCGGGACTTGCAATCCGCTTCCGGCCGATTCCGGCCCGGGACTTCGAGGACCTCGCCTCCGCGGCGTCGGCGGGCCGATGGAGGCCCGAGGTCGAGGAGGAACGGCCGTGACGGAAATCGTAGTCCTCGACCCGGGTCCTCTGACCACGGTGCAGGACCTGGGCCGCTTCGGAAGCCAATCCCTCGGGGTACCCCCGTCGGGGGCCGCGGATCCGGACGCCTTGGAGACCGCGAACCTCCTGGTCGGCAACCGCCGGGGGGAGGCCTGCTTGGAGTGCACTCTGCGGGGCCCCGGGCTGGAGTTCACCGGGCCCGCGGCGTTCAGCCTCTGCGGGGCTCGGACGCTTGCCCGGCTCAACGGAACGCCTGTTCCTCTTTGGGAAACCCTGTACGCTAAAGCCGGGGATATCCTTTCCGTCGGCGCCGCCGAGGCGGGTCTTCGGGTCTACCTCGCGGTCGCGGGAGGGTTCGACATTCCGGAAGTGCTCGGAAGCCGATCCACCTACATTCGTGCGGGTTTCGGGGGCTGGGAGGGCAGGGCCCTCCGGGCCGGAGACCGCATTCCCCTGCGGAACCTCCCGGATCGCGGGCCGCCGCCCCGGCTTCGGGTTCCGGCGACGGAGCGCCCGGAGTATCCCGCGGATATCAACGTCCGAGCCCTGACGTCCCACGAGATCGACCGGTTCCGGCCGGAATCCGTGGAGCGGTTTTTTCGGGATCCCTTCACCGTATCTCCCAAGAGCGACCGGATGGGCTGCAGGCTGGAGGGGGCGCCCCTGGCCCACACGCGAGGGGCGGACGTCATCTCCTCGGGGGTACAGACCGGCACGGTCCAGGTGCCCGGGGACGGACTGCCCATCATCCTGCTGCCCGATCGGCAGACCACGGGAGGATATACCCGGATCGCCCATGTGATCCGGGCGGACCTCCCGCGGCTCGGGCAGGCGCGTCCGGGCGATCGGGTCCGGTTCGTCCGCGTGAATCCGGAGGAGGCCCTGGCCGCCCTGCGGGAGCGGGAGGTGGGCATCCGGGCCCGGATCGTCCCCGGGGAAACGCCTTTCTCCGGCCCTAGCCCCAAGAGGCGCTTCCGGGTCCTCGTGAACGGCCGGGAGTACGACGTAGAAATCGAGTCTTGATTCCGAGGACCTGCCCGGAGGTTTCCGGGCGGGATCGATACCGCAAAGGAAGTGTATGAAAACCCGTTTTCTCGCCCCGGAAATGATCCTCTTGTGCACCGCCGCCCTGTGGGGCTTCGCCTTCGTCGCCCAGCGGGTCGGCATGGAATTCATGGGGCCCCTGACGTACAACGGGATCCGGTTCCTGATGGGCGGAGCCTCGCTCCTGCCGCTGATCCTCGTCCGAAGAAGGCTGGACCGCACAAGGGGGCCCTCCGTTTCGGCGGCCTTCGGCGCGCATCAGGGCGGCGCGCCCGGCGGCATCCGCGGCCTGATCGTCCCCAGCCTGGCGGGGGGGCTCATAATCACCGTGGCCGCGAATCTCCAGCAATGGTCCATGAAGTTCATAACCGCCGGAAAGGCGGGATTCATTACGGGACTGTACGTGGTGCTCGTCCCGATCGCTGGAATGCTGCTTAAAAGAAAGACCCCAGTCCTGGCTTGGGCCGGATGCGCCGCTGCGGCCGCGGGGCTCTATTTTCTGTCCGTGACCGAGCAGTTCACGATCGCCCGGGGGGACCTCATCGTCCTGGCCAGCACCTTCTTCTGGACCGGACACATCCTGTTCCTGGACACCTATTCGAAGCGGGTGGATCCCGTGGAGCTGTCGGCCGGCCAGTTTTTGGTCTGCGGGGCTATAACCTCCGCGGGGGCCTTCGTCTTCGAGTCCCCGACGTGGGCAAGCGCCGTGGCTGCCGCTGTCCCCCTTCTGTACGGAGGACTGGTCTCTATCGGAATCGCGTACACCCTGCAGGCGGTGGCCCAGCGCCGGGCCCATCCCGCCCGTGCGGCGATCGTGATGAGCCTGGAAACCGTGTTCGCCGCGGTCGGGGGGGCCCTGCTTCTATCCGAGAGGCTTTCCCCCCGGGAGTTCCTGGGCTGCGCCCTGATGTTCTCTGGCATGCTGATAGCCCAGGCTCCAGCGCCGAAGCGGAAAACCTCCTGATACGGGCTTACGCGGAAGTCACGAAACCCGCGTAGGCTTCAAGGTCGCGCTCCCAGAATTCCGCGGGCCAGGGGCCGTTCGGGACGTCCGGCTCCGGAGCGGGGGGATGGGCGGCTTGCCACTCCTCCCACTCCCGGGCGCGGACGCTCCGGAGATATTTGTCCGCGACGCTCGGGAAGAGCTCCAGCAGAAGTTCCTCCTTCTCGTCCTTGGCAAGGCGGGCTCCTCCGAACTCCTGTAGCTCCGGATTGTCCTGCTTTTTATAGGCGGAGGTGTCGTAGGGAGTTTCCTCCCGGACCCCCGCAATCTTCAGCCGGAACTCCGGGTCCACGGGCCAGGGCGTCTTGCCGTAGGTTCCCTTGACGAGCTCCGCGAAGTTCTTGGAGACGTTGGAGTAGAAGGGCTTGCCCTGGGCCTTGTCGACCACGCAGTTCACGGCTTGGACGCCCACGATCTGGCTGGTGGGGGTGACCAGGGGCGGGACCCCTGCGTCCAGCCGGACCTTGGGAACGATGGCCAGAACCTCCTGAAGGTGCTGTTCCAGTTTGGCTTCCTTGAGCTGGGCCATCATATTGGTGTACATGCCGCCGGGGATCTGGGCCTCCCGCACGATATCGTCCGGCTTGGGGTAGTTGAAGAACGCCTCGATCCGCTGGCACAGGTCCAGGACCGTCCGGGGCTTGTCCGCTCGGGCCGCCTCGATGGCGTCGTCGAAGAGCAGGGATACGTCGGGCGGGAGTTCGGGATTCCGGATGTCGAAGGCCGGGGGCATCCGCTTGTACTGGTCGAATTTCGCGAGGTCCTCCCGGATGGCGCGAAGTTCGCCGCTGATCTCCTGGACCGCGGCCCGGTCCACTCCCGTATCCAGGCCCATCCGATCCGCGAGAATCTGGATGATCTCGTAGGCCGGGGCCGCGGGTCCGCCCGAGAAGGGAAGGATCACGGTGTCCACGATGTCCACGCCGTTGGCCATGGCCGCCAGGAGGCTGGCGGTACCGAAGCCCGGGGTGCAGTGGGTATGGAGGTCCACGGGGATCGAAACCGCGTCCTTGAGGGCCCGGATCAGGTGACCCGAGGTTGCCGGATCGATGAGGCCCGCCATGTCCTTGATGGTGATCATGTCCGCGCCCAATCCCTCCAGCTCCTTGGCCCGGGCGACGTAATAGGGGATGTGGAAGAGCTTGTCCGGAAGGCGCTTTCCGGAGAAGAAAGCCTTGATCCTCTCTCCCCGGGTGAAGCGGGGGTCCACGGTGTAGCAGATCGCGCAGTCCGCAAAGCCCCCGTTTTCCTTGACGTACTTCAGGGTGCCGGTCATGTTGGAGACGTCGTTGAGGGCGTCGAAGATGCGCATGATGTCGATTCCGGACCGGACGGAATTGCGGCAGAATCCTTCAATCACGGATTCCGGGTAGGGCGTGTAGCCGAAGAGGTTCCGGCCCCGGGACAGGGCGGTCAGCTTGGAGGCACCGCCGACTCCGGCCTTGATGGATTCCAACCGGGCCCAGGGGCTTTCGCCGAGATATCTCATGATCGAGTCCGGGACGGCTCCGCCCCAGACTTCCATGGCGTAGAATCCGGCCTTGTGATAGTAGGGCAACACGCGGTCTACCTGGGCCTGGGTCATGCGGGTGGCGAACTGGGATTGCTGTCCGTCCCGAAGGGTCAGGTCCCGGAGCCGCAGAGCCTTGTTCATGGATATCCTCCTGGAATCGGGGGAATTCTTACTCCACCTATAGTCTAAAGAGAAATGACGGGATAGGCAATCCGTCGGACCGGCGGATCAAGCGCAGGAGGAGGAGCGGCGCTCCGCGATGAAGTCCCTGACCCTCCGGACGACGGGCGCAATGTTCCGGGAGGGGAGCCAGGCCATGTATACCGTGCGGGTGAACTCCGGATTCTTGATGCGGATTCCCGTCACGTCGGGATTCCCGAGGTTCGGGGTCACGGGGATGATGGACAGGCCGTAATTAAGGGAAACGAAGGTGATGGCCACGTTGCAGTCCTCCGCCTCGAAGGCGACCTTGGGACGGATTTTCATTTCCCGGAAGATATTTCCGATCATGCGCCGGAGGCCGCTCTTGCGGTTGGTCAGGATGAAGGGTTCGTCCTTGACTTCATGGATATCGATCTCCTCGCGCCGGGCCAGAGGGTGGCTCTTGGGGATCACCAGGAACAGCTCCTGCCGAAGAACCGGCGCCGAGGATACGTCCTTGGAGGGATCGGGACAGAAGGCCAGGTCGATATCCCCGGCTTTCAGGGCGTCGATCAGCGCGTTGTTCAGATTCTGGACGAAATTGAAGGTGATTTTTTCGTTCGCCGGCTCCTTGTAGAAGCTCGTGAGCACTTCCGGAAGGAAGGAGGAACCCAGGCTCGAGATGTATCCCAGGGTGACCTTCCCCTGCAGGGGACCGGAAAGCCGAACGGTTTCGATGCCCTCATCAAGCTGGGACAGGGAACCGTCCACGAATTTCAGGAACGTCCGGCCCTGGGAGCTCAGGGATATCTTTTTCCCGTGCTTGTCGAAAAGCTGGACATCCAGCTCCTTTTCCAGCTCCGACATGGCGTAGCTCAAGGAAGGCTGGGTGATGTACAAGGCTTGGGCGGCCTTGGTGTAGTGCTCGATCTTGGCCAGGACCTGGAAATACCGCAGCTGCTGAAGGGTCATGCACGCCGTCCTTCCCGCCGGCGGGGCGAGTATACCTCGGATCATAGAAGAAATCTATGGTTTCAGCATAATAAATTTTATTAGACCTATCAGGAGACCCGGTGTACGATGATCCGGGGCATACCTCATTCCGGGCGCGCTTTACACGAAAGACTACCTGGGATATCCTCAAGCAACCGCCGCAAGACAGGACGCCCCCGGGTAAACGCGTGGTACGCGAATGTCCGAGATCCGCTTTCCGCGCCGCCTTGGCGGCGCAGCAAAGATACCGCGAAAAGCGTGGAGAGCCATGAGCGAAAAGAAAGCGTACGAGCACATCATCCGAGAGAAGTGGTGCAAGGGCTGCAACATCTGCGTGGCCTACTGCCCCAAGAAGGTCCTTACCCTCGTGAACGGCAAGGTCTTCGCCGAGAGGCCCCACGACTGCATCGGGTGCCGCCTTTGCGAACTCCGCTGCCCGGACTTCGCCATCGAAATCCGGGAGGCTTCGGGCGTCGCGAAGCCGGAGGAGGAGGCGACCGTGGACTACACGATCCCGCCGGAGGCCACACATGCCTGAAGCCAAGCTGATGCAGGGGAACGAAGCCTGCACGATCGGAGCCCTGGTCGCGGGGCTCGAGTTCTACGCGGGCTATCCTATCACCCCCTCTACGGAGATCGCGGAGCTCTGCTCCGAGGAGCTCCCCAAGGTCGGGGGCAAGTTCGTCCAGATGGAGGACGAGATCGGCTCGATCGCGGCCATCATCGGCGCTTCCCTCACGGGGAAGAAGTCTATGACCGCCACCAGCGGCCCGGGATTCTCCCTGATGCAGGAGAGCATCGGGTACGCCGCCGAGACAGAGGTGCCCGTGGTCATCATCAACGTCCAGCGCATGGGACCCTCCACGGGCATGCCCACGTCCCCCGCCCAAGGGGATGTCATGCAGGCGCGCTGGGGAACCCACGGCGACCATCCGGTCATCGCCCTGGCGCCGGGGAACGTCAAGGAGTGCTTCGACCTCACGGTCCGGGCCTTCAACCTCGCGGAGGAGTACCGCGTGCCCGTCGTTGTCCTGACGGACGAGGTGATCGGCCACATGCGGGAGAAGGTCGTCCTCCCGGATTGGTCCGACGTGAAGGTCGTGGACCGGGCCCGCCCGAGGGCTCCCGGCGGCTACCGCCCCTACGAGGCGGATCCGGACGGCGGGGTGCCCCTGATGGCTCCCTTCGGGGAAGGCTACCGCTGGCACGTGACGGGACTCTTCCACGACGAAACCGGCTTCCCCTCGGGCAAGGCGGACGTGGCGGACCGCCTGCTCCGGCGCCTGGACCGGAAGATCACGAAGAACGAGGGCGTGATCCGGGACTTTGTCACGGAATCCGTCGAAGACTGCGAAATCCTGGTCGTCTCCTTCGGGAGTTCCGCCATGAGCGCCCTGTCCGCCGTCCGGCGCGCCCGCAGGGAGGGAATCAAGGCGGGGATGCTCCGGCTCAAGACCATATGGCCCTTCCCGGACGAGGTTCTCAAGGAGCTTTCCAAGTCCGTCAAGGCCGTGCTCGTCCCGGAGATGAACCTGGGACAGCTCGCCTACGAGGTGGAGCGGACCGTGGGCTGCCGTGCACCGGTTGTGCGCATCGGCAAGGTGAACGGGGACCTCTTCCGTCCGGACGAGATCCACGACAAGATCATGGAAGCGGCCAAATGAGCGACATACTCAAGTATTTCCGACAGGATCGGCTCCCCCACATCTGGTGTCCCGGCTGCGGGCACGGAACCGTGACCGGCGCCCTGGTGAGGGCGATCGCCCGACTCAAACTGGATAAGAACAAAGTCTGCGTGGTATCCGGTATCGGTTGCTCCAGCCGGGCTCCGGGCTATCTGGACTTCGACACTCTCCACACCGCCCACGGCCGCGCCCTGGCTTTTGCCACGGGCATCAAGCTGGCCCGGCCTGACATGAAGGTCATCGTAATGACCGGGGACGGGGACTGCACGGCCATAGGCGGCAACCACTTCATCCACGCGGCGCGCCGGAACATCGACATCACCACCATCGTGATGAACAACAACATCTACGGCATGACCAGCGGCCAGTATTCGCCCATGACCCCCAAGGGTTACCTGGGCACTACGGCCCCCTACGGCAACGTGGAACGCACTTTCGACCTGTGCAAGCTGGCCGAGGCCGCCGGTGCCACCTACGTCGCCCGGGGCACCGCCTACCATGCCCAGATGCTCATCGACCTGATCGAACAGGCCCTAATGCACCGGGGCTTCTCGGTGGTGGAGGCCCTGACCCAGTGCCCGACCTATTTCGGCAGGAAGAACAAGGTGGGCGGCGCGGTGGAGCTCCTGGAATGGATCAAGGACCGGACGGTCAACGCCAAGGCGGCGGCGGTCCTGCCGCCCGAGAAAGTCGCGGGAAAGCTGTTGATCGGGGAACTGCACAAGGACCCCCAGCCCGAGTTCTGCGACGAGTACGACAAGGTGATCGCCCAGGTACAGAGAAAGTTCGACGGTTTCCGGGGAGGGGTGCGCGGATGCGAACAGAATTCCGACTGAGCGGATCCGGGGGGCAGGGACTGCTCCTCGCGGGTATAGTACTGGCAGAGGCGGCCATCCTCGAGGGCAAGAACGCCGTGCAGACCCAGAGCTACGGGCCGGAAGCCCGGGGGGGAGCCTCCAAGGCGGAGGTGGTGATCAGCGGCGAGGACATCGACTACCCCAAGGCCATGGATCCCGACTTCCTGCTGGCCCTGACCGCGGAAGCATACAGGACCTACGGAAAGCTGATGAAGAAGGGCCTCATCATCGTGGATGAATCCGTGACCCCCTCCGAGGAGATCACCGCCCGCACGGCACGGGTGCCGATCCTCAAGACCGCGGCCAAGGACATCGGCAAGAGCGTGGTGGCCAACATCGTGGCCCTGGGAGTCCTGGCCGGAATTTCCGGGATCGTGGAACCCAAGACCCTGGAGACCGCGGTCAAGCACCGGGTTCCCAAGGGCACCGAGGAATTGAACGTCGCCGCCCTGAAGAAAGGCTTCGAGCTGGCGGGCGGCTATGCCGCGAAGGTCTGACGCCGGCGATTGCGGCGATACCACCGGAGGATATTCGATGAACGATGCCGATTCGATCCGAAAGGGATTCGAGACGTACACGGAAGGGGTGGAGAAGTCCCTGGGCAAGTTCCCGGAGCGGAAGAAGAAATTCGTCACCGGGTCCAACGCCCCGGTGGAGCGGCTATACACCCCCCTGGACCTGGAAGGCAGGGACTACCTGGCGGACCAGGGCTTTCCCGGGACCTATCCCTTCACCCGGGGCGTACAGAACACCATGTACCGTGGACGCTTCTGGACCATGCGCCAGTACGCGGGCTTCGCCACCGCGGAGGAGTCCAACAAGCGGTATAAATACCTTTTGGAGCAGGGACAGACGGGGCTCTCCGTGGCCTTCGACCTGCCCACCCAGATAGGGTACGACTCCGACCACCCCCTGTCCCAGGGCGAGGTCGGGAAGGTCGGGGTGGCCATCGACTCCCTGGCGGACATGGAGATCCTCTTCGGCGGGATCCCCCTGGACAAAGTCTCCACCTCGATGACCATCAACGCCCCCGCGTCGGTGCTCCTGGCCATGTACATAGCCGTCGCGGAGAAGCAGGGGGTCACCCCGGACAAGCTGAACGGGACCATCCAGAACGACATCCTCAAGGAGTACGTGGCCCGGGGGACCTACATCTTCCCGCCCGCCCCCTCCATGCGCCTGATCACGGACATCTTCGAGTACTGCTCCAAGGAAGTCCCGAACTGGAACACCATATCCATCTCCGGATACCACATCCGGGAGGCGGGTTCCACGGCGGTGCAGGAAGTAGCCTTCACCCTCGCCGACGGGGTAGCCTACGTGGAGGCCGCGGTCAAGGCCGGACTGGACGTGGACGAGTTCGCCCCGAGGCTCTCGTTCTTCTTCAACTCCCACAACGACCTCTTCGAGGAGGTCGCCAAGTTCCGGGCCGCCCGACGGGTGTGGTCCAAGATCATGCGGGAGCGATTCGGGGCGAAAAACCCCAAGAGCTGGATGCTCCGGTTCCACACCCAGACCGCGGGATCCACACTCACGGCCCAACAGCCGGACAACAACGTGGTGCGGGTCACCCTCCAGGCCCTGGCCGCGGTTCTCGGCGGGACCCAGTCCCTCCATACCAACTCCAAGGACGAGGCCCTGGCCCTGCCCACGGAGGATTCCGTCCGGGTGGCCCTCCGGACCCAGCAGATCATCGCCTACGAAAGCGGCGCAGCGGAGACCGCGGATCCCCTGGCGGGTTCCTACTATGTCGAGAGCCTGACCAACCGCATCGAGGACGGCGCCTGGGACTACATCCGCAAGATCGATTCCCTGGGCGGAGCCGTGAAGGCCATCGAGAACGGCTACGTCCAGCAGGAGATCCAGGACGCGGCCTACACCTATCAGATGGACGTGGAGTCCGGGGAGCGCATCGTCGTTGGGCTCAACAAGTTCCAGGTCAAGGAAGCGGCTCCCGAAGGCCTGCTGAAGGTCGATCCCGCGGTGGGGAAGATGCAGGAGAAGAAGCTGGCGGAGCTCCGCGCGAAGCGGGACAACGAGGCGGTCCGCAAGTCCCTCGAAAGCCTCAAGACCGCGGCGGAAAGTTCGGAAAACCTCATGCCCCGCATTTTGGAGGCGGTGCGCCGCTACGCCACCCTCGGGGAGATCTGCGACGTGCTTCGCGGGGTTTTCGGGGAATACCAGCAGAAGGTCGTCCTTTAACGGGGGTACGGAATGGACAGGAAGATACGAGTATTAGTCGCCAAGCCCGGGCTGGACGGCCATGACCGGGGCGCCAAGGTGATCGCCAGGGCACTCCGGGACGCGGGCATGGAAGTCGTGTACACCGGGCTCCGGCAGACTCCGGAGCAGATCGTCCAGGCCGCCATCCAGGAAGACGCGGACGTCATCGCCCTCTCGATCCTGTCGGGAGCGCACAATCACCTCTTTCCCAGGGTCATGGAACTGTTGGCCCAGAAGGGCGTGAACGACGTGCTGGTCATAGGCGGCGGGGTCATCCCCGAGGACGACATCCCCTTGCTCAAGAAGGCGGGCATCGCGGAGATCTTCGGGCCCGGGACCCCGACCAAGGCTACCATCGACTTCATCCGCGCGAACCTCAAGCGCTAGGCCGATATCCCATGTCCGACGTCCCGGAAACCGCACGGCGGATCCGGTCCGGGGAAGCCCGGGCCCTGGCCCGCACGATATCGCGGATCGACGACGAGGATGCCTCCGTGGCGGAGATCCTCAAGGCCCTGCACGCCCACACGGGGAAAGCCCATGTGGTCGGTGTAACCGGGCCTCCGGGATCCGGCAAGAGCACGCTGGTCGACAAATTCGTGGGTGAGTACCGCAGGCGCTGCCTTTCCGTGGGAGTGCTGGCCGTGGATCCTTCGAGCCCCTTCACGGGAGGGGCGATCCTGGGGGACCGCATCCGCATGCAGTCCCACGCCCTGGACGAGGGGGTCTACATCCGCAGTCTGGCCACCCGGGGCCATCTGGGCGGGCTGTCCGGAGCCGTCATGGAGGCAGCCCGGGTGCTGGATGCGGCGGGTTTCGACCGCATTTTGATAGAGACCGTGGGCGTCGGGCAGAGCGAGGTGGACATCGTCCGCCTCGCGGACACGGTGGTCCTGGTCTCGGTCCCGGGCCTGGGTGACGACATCCAGGTGCTCAAGGCCGGAATCATGGAGATCGGGGACGTGTTCGTGGTGAACAAGTCCGACCGGGACGGGGCGGACCGGGTGGTGCGGGAGATCCGCTCCATGCTGGAGACAGCCCTGGTCAACGGGGTCACCCCCCGGGCCTTGTCCGGAACCGGGGCCGCGGACAGGCAGGGCCACCATATCGCTTCCGCCGCCCTGGACGCGGGTATGGCTCACGGTTACGGGGACGCCCACGGCCTGCCTCCCGTACTCAAGACCACCGCCGAGACGGGAGAGGGGGTGGGACCCGTGGTGGAGGCGGTGGAAGCCCACAGGGCCGCACTTTCGGAGTCCGGCCTGCTCCGGGAAAGGCGCCTACGAAACGCTGCCCACGAGCTCAGGGACGCCCTTGGGAACCGGCTCCTAGCGCGGCTGGACAGCCCCGACGCCCTGGACCGGCTCGGGCGGCTGGCCCAGGACGTGGTGGACAAGAGAAGGGACGTGTACGACGCGGTGGACACGCTCTTCGAAGCCCTCTGCTGAGGGAATACGGATTCTAGGAGGAAAGCGGAATGACGGAAAGACTGGATCATATAGGCATCGCCGTGGAAAATCTCGAGCAGTCCGTCGCGTTCTACAGGGACGTACTGGGCCTGGAGCTCCACGGCACCGAGACCGTGGAGGAGCAGAAAGTGAAGGTCGCCTTTTTCCCCGTGGGGGATACGGAGATAGAGCTCCTGGAATCCACGGATCCCGAGGGTCCCATCGCCAAGTTCATAGCGGCGAAGGGGCAGGGGGTCCAGCACCTGGCCTTCCGGGTCAAGGATATAGAGAAGACCCTGGCGGACCTGAAGGCCCGGGGGATGCGGCTGATCGACGAAAAGCCCCGATACGGCGCCGGGGGAGCCAAGATCGCCTTCCTGCACCCCAAGGCGACGAACGGGGTCCTCGTGGAGCTCTGCCAGAGAGATTGAGGCTTTTCTCAAAGTCGTATACCGTACTACGGTCCTATTCGCGGAATGTCGACGGCGCGATGGCGCCGATGGGAGAAGGAAGGATATGGAAGAGAAGATCCGAGAGCTCGTGAAGCGCCGGGAGAAGATCACGGCAGGCGGCGGCCCTAAGCGGGTGGCGGCCCAGCACGAGAAGGGTAAGATGACTGCCCGGGAGCGAATAGAACTGCTCCTGGACGCGGGTTCCTTCGTCGAGTTGGACGCCTTCGTGGAGCACCGCTGTGACGAGCTCGGCATGGCCGAGGTGGAAGCGCCCGGCGAAGGGGTCGTGATCGGCTACGGAACCGTCGCGGGCCGCCTGGTCTACGTGTTCGCCCAGGATTTCACCGTGATCGGGGGATCCCTTGGCGAGATGCATGCCGCCAAGATCTGCAAGGCCATGGACATGGCCATGAAGGTGGGGTGCCCGGTCATCGGCATTAACGACTCCGGCGGAGCCCGCATCCAGGAGGGCGTGGACGCCCTGTCCGGATACGGGGACATCTTCTACAGGAACACCGTGGCGTCCGGGGTCATTCCCCAGGTTTCCGTCATCATGGGCCCCTGCGCGGGCGGAGCGGTCTATTCGCCGGCGCTGACGGACTTCGTGCTCATGACGGACAAGAGTTCCAACATGTTCATCACCGGCCCCCAGGTCATCAAAGCCGTGACCGGAGAGGACGTGTCCGCCGAGGATCTCGGGGGCTCCCACGTCCACTGCGAAAAGAGCGGCGTTGCCCATTTCCGCTTCTCCGACGAGAACGGGACGATCGCGGGCATCAAACGCCTTCTTTCCTTCCTCCCCCAGAACAACCTGGAGGACCCCCCCCTGGCGGAGCCTGCCGAACCCTCCACGGATCCTTCGGCCCTCGCGGATATCATCCCGGATTCCCCGAACAAACCCTACGACGTGCGCAGGGTCATCGAAGGGATCTTCGACTCCGGCGACTTCTTCGAGGTTCAGGAGGACTACGCCCGGAACATCGTAGTGGGCTTCGCCCGCCTGGCGGGCCGCCCCGTCGGCATCGTGGCCAACCAGCCAGCGGTCATGGCCGGGGTCCTGGACATCAACGCCTCCGACAAGGGCGCCCGATTCATCCGCTTCTGCGACGCCTTCAATATCCCCCTGGTGACCTTCTCGGACACCGCGGGATACCTGCCCGGGGTCAGCCAGGAACACGGCGGGGTGATCCGGCACGGCGCGAAGCTCCTTTATGCCTACAGTGAGGCTACCGTTCCCCTCCTGACCGTCATTCTCCGGAAGGCCTACGGTGGCGCCTACATCGCGATGTGTTCCCGGCACCTCGGGGCGGACCAGGTTTTCGCCTGGCCGTCCGCGGAGATCGCCGTCATGGGGCCAGAGGGCGCGGCCAACATCATCTTCAAGAAGGATATCGAGGAAGCCTCCGACCCCGCCGCGGCCCGGAAGGAGAAGATCGAGGAGTACAAGCGCTCCTTCGCGAATCCCTATAAGGCTGCGGTGCGGGGCTATGTGGACGACGTCCTCGATCCTGCTCATACCCGCAGCCGTCTGGTCGCGGCCCTGGCCATGCTCGGAGGCAAGCGGGAGACCCGCCCGGCGCGCAAGCACGGGAACATTCCAGTTTAGGGGCTGACATGGAAAACATCGGAATTTACGAATGGACGGTAGTCCTCATCGGCATGGGGACGGTTTTCACCGCCCTGGTCGGGCTGGCATGGATCCTGGGCGGTTTTTCGATCGTCGCAGGAATCCTGGCCAGGAAGAAGGCGGCCGGGATCGCCGCCCGGTCCCAGTCCGAGGCTCGCCCAGCCGCGGCTCCGGAGGCGGGGACCTCGGGGATAACGCCGGAGTTCGTAGCCGCAATCACCGCCGCCGTGGCGGCTTCCAGCGGCCGCGCGGTTTCGGATATCAGGATCGCCAGGATTTCCCCCTCCCAGTCCGGCATCGCCGGGCTCAACACCCCGGTCTGGGGTTACGCGAACCGGCTGGCCGCCGGACGCCGCTGATCGAAACCCAAGGAGTTGGATATGAAGAACTATAAGATCTACGTAAACGGACAGGCTTTCGACGTCAGCGTCGAGGAAGTGGGCGGAACCTCCGCACCCTCCGCACCCTCCGCACCCGCCGCACCCGCCGCAAGCCCAGCGGCTCCCGCTCCCCGTCCCGCGCCCGCCCCGTCTCCTGCTCCGTCATCCTCCGCCGGCGCCTCCTCCGTCAAATCTCCCATGCCCGGCACGATCCTTGGAGTCAAGGTCGCTGCCGGTCAGGCGGTGAAGAAGGGGCAGGTCCTCCTCATCCTGGAAGCCATGAAGATGGAAAACGAGATCTGCGCCGCCGGGGACGGAACCGTCGCCGCGGTCCGCGTCCAGGCCGGACAGTCCGTCAACACGGGGGACCCTCTGGTGGACATGGCCTAGGCCTGCCGCATAAGGAAGTATTCAGATGTTGGACAGTATCGTGGAATTCCTGCAGAACACGGGATTCGTGGCCATGAAGTGGACGGACCTGGTCATGATCACCGTATCCTGCGTGCTTCTCTATCTGGGGATCGTCAAGAAATTCGAGCCCCTCCTTCTCGTGCCCATCGCCTTCGGCATGCTCCTTGCGAACATACCCCTGGGCGGGATCATGGATCCCGCGAAGGACGGCCAGCCCGGAGGCCTTTTATACTACCTCTACTACGGCATCAAGTTCGGCATCTATCCGCCCCTCATTTTTATGGGCGTCGGGGCCATGACCGATTTCGGCCCCCTCATCGCCAATCCCAAGAGCCTTCTGCTGGGAGCCGCCGCCCAGCTGGGGATTTTCGTCGCCTTCCTCATGGCACGGTTTCTCGGTTTCGACCTGCAGGGAGCCGGCTCCATCGGGATCATCGGCGGGGCGGACGGCCCGACGGCCATATTCCTGACCTCCAAGCTCAAGCCCGAGCTTCTGCCGGCCATCGCCATCGCGGCGTATTCCTACATGGCCCTGGTGCCCATCATCCAGCCTCCCATTATGAAGGCCCTGACGACCAAGAAGGAACGCATGGTCGTGATGGACCAGCTCAGGGAGGTCAGCAAGGCTGAGAAGATCATCTTCCCGATCATGGTCACGATCCTTTGCGGACTTTTACTTCCCGCGGCGGTTCCCCTGCTGGGAGCCCTCATGCTGGGAAACCTGTTCCGGGAGTGCGGCGTGACGGAGCGCTTGAACACCACAGCCCAGAACGCCCTGATCAACATCCTGACCATCTTTCTGGGCACGGCGGTTGGAGCCACGGCGAGCGCGGACAGGTTCCTGACCGTACAGACCCTCTCCATCGTCGCCCTGGGGCTGACGGCCTTCGCCGTCGGCACCGCGGGCGGCGTCCTGCTGGGCAAGCTGATGTATGTCCTGTCGGGGGGGAAGATCAATCCCCTGATCGGCAGCGCCGGAGTATCCGCGGTGCCCATGGCCGCCCGGGTCAGCCAGGTGGTCGGCCAAAAGGAAAACCCGACCAACTTCCTGCTCATGCACGCCATGGGGCCGAACGTCGCGGGTGTTATCGGATCGGCGATCGCCGCGGGCGTCTTGTTGTCCATGCTCGGCTGAAACCGGAGTTTCGTCGTATTTTAATCGGGCCGTGCCTCCGGGCGCGGCCTTTTTTACGCCGCTTAGCGGTCGGACCCGTCCTTGTCCCCGCCCGGGCCCTATGGTAGTATGTCTCCATGGATCTCTCGAAGGTGCCGATCGTCGCTCCCTCCATCCTCTCCGCCGATTTTACCGATATCCGCAACGCCCTCAGGCTATGCGAAGATTCGGGCGCCCCGTGGATTCACCTGGATGTAATGGACGGGCGTTTCGTCCCTAACCTGACCTTCGGTCCCAAGATGGTGGGGGACATCCGAAAAAGGACCCGCCTCTTCCTGGACGCCCATCTCATGACCGTGGAACCCGAGCGCCTGGTGCCGGCATTCCTGGACGCCGGCGCGGACGCGATCACGTTCCACCTCGAAGCCTGCGTGCACTCCCATCGCCTTGTGTCGGAGATCAAAGGGAGGGGTAAAGCGGCGGGCGTTTCCATCGTGCCCTCCACTCCGGTCTCCGCACTGGAGCCGCTCCTGCCATTCCTCGATCTAGTGCTGGTCATGACGGTCAATCCGGGATTCGGCGGCCAGCGCCTGATACCCGAAACCCTGGACAAGGTCGACGAACTCCGGAAGATCCGGGAGCGCGGAGCCTACGGTTTCGGCCTGGCCGTGGACGGCGGTATCAACGAGTCCACGGTTCCCGTAGCTGCCCGGGCGGGGGCGGATATTCTCGTGATGGGAAGCGCCTTTTTCGAAGCCGACGATACCGTCCGATTCCTTGGCAATATCCACTCTGCGTATTCTTCGGGTGCTGAAAACGTCAGGACGCGTTCTTCTACGGCGGCTTCAGCGGAACCCCCGGAACGCCGATAATCCAATCGGAGGAAGCCCGATGCGTCGATTCCGAACAGTCTCCGCCCTCCTGCTGGCCATTTTCCTGATACCCGGAGCCCACGGCCAGGCCGGCCCCGACGGCCGGATATCCCTGGGCATCAGCCTTTTCGGGGAAGAGAAGTACTCCGAGGCCCTGGAACAGTTCAACAGGGTTCTGTCCGATCCGGCGTCGAAGGCTTCCCGGCCCGACGCGGTATACTGGTCGGGATTGAGCTACGTCGCCTTGAACGATTCGGCGAACGCCCGGCGTGCACTCGATACGTTCATGCAGGAATATCCTCGACACGAATCCGTTCCGGACGCTCTGTACCAAAGAGCCAGGCTTTCCCATTCCGCCGGGGACTACGAGGAGGCGGTACAGCTCTTCGCGGTCTTCCTGGAGAAATATACGGATCATTCCTTCGCATCCTCGGCACTCTTCTGGACCGGGGACAGCCTGTTCTACCTGGGTCGTCTCTCCGAAGCCGAGGCGGTTTTCAGGAGCCTGCTTTCGGAATATCCCAAGAGCGTGAAGTACGAAGCCGCGTCCTATAAGCTGTCTCTTATCCGGTATAAATACAGGGAGAACGAACTGCTTACCCTCCTCAAGTGGAGCCACGAGGAATCTCTGCGGGTGATCGAGGAGTTCCAGCGCCGGGAAAAGGCCTATGAGCAGGCTTTGGCGGTCTATCAGCGCAGACTGGCGGGCTCCGGCGAACCTGTCCCCCCTCCGGACTCCACGCCCGCCGCGGAGGACTCCGAGCAGAGGATCGCCGCCCTGAACGCCCGCATAGAGGAACTGACAAAGGCCCTCGCTTCCGGGCCCGCCAGCCCGGCGACCGACGGACGGGAAAGCCTCCTGGCCTTGAAGGCCGAAGCCCTCGAGTTGATGTCGTTCTACGTCGATTGGCTGGCGCGAAACGCGGAGAAGGGAGTCCGACCATGAAGGGCAGGAACTTGATGCTGGCCGCGGCCGCGGCGGTACTGGCTTCCTCCGCAGCCGGGGCCCTGGATTTACGGGAGGGAAGGATGCTCCTCTCCCTGGACGAACGGACGGCCCGGTTTTCCGTACACTACCTTGCGGACGCGGCCCGGAACCGGTACGTGTCGCTCCTTTCCGAACAGGACGCCCGTACCACGTATCCGACGCTTTCCTGGGACGGAAGGACCTACCGGCTGGGGGAGAGTCCCGAATTCCGCTTCTCCGTGAGGCGGGAGGGATCTTCCGCGATAGTCGAGTACGCGTCCTCGTTCGCGTTGGTCCGACAGAGTTTTCGATTTCTTCGATCCCGGGGCGCATCGGAAGCCGACGGGTTGCTCCTTCAGTTCGAGATCGAGAATCTCACGGGCAATCCCGCTTCCGCGGGACTCCGGCTCCTTCTGGACACGTATCAAGGGGAACGCGGCAAGCGGCATTTCGAGTTTGACGGGAGCGGAGTCGTCAATTCGGAACTATCCCTGACGGGTTCTACGGTTCCAAGTCGTCTGGTGACCCCGGGCGAAGCCGGGTCTTCCCTCCAGGTCCAGCTGGCAGGGGACGGCATAACCCGGCCGAATCGGCTGGTCCTTTCCAATTGGAAACGGATCAACGATGCGGAATGGGTATTCGAAGTTACACCGGGCAGGAGTTTTACTCTCCTTCCTTTCTCGATCGACGATTCCGCCGCCGCGGTATTCTTCGAGCCCTCGGAACTGCGCGGAGGCGGGAAGCGCATCGTGACACTGGTGTTGGGCAACAAGACGGATGCCGGATACGCGGCACCTGCAACACCCGGCGGCGGGTCCGGTCCTGCCTCGGCCGCACCGGACCCGCAGGCGGCCTTGACGGTCGCTCCGGATCCCTTTGTGGGAGCCCGGACCGATGTCGCGGCATTGCGGGAAATCATCGCCCGGATCGACGGGATGTTGAAGTCCGATGCGGATCCTGAGCCCGACAGGATCGAGGAACTTCGGAAACTTCTGGAGAGTATCCGGTCCCGTACCAGGGAGTATTAAGCTCCATGGTGTCCGACCCGCTGCGCAAGGCTCACGAGGATTTCAGGAAGGGACAGTACGCCCGGGTTCTCGCCCGGCTGGAACCCCTCGCCCTGTCCTACAGGGATTCCCATCTTTTCTATTTCCTGTTGGGTTCCAGCTGCCTTGCCACGGGGGATTTCGGCGGAGCCGCCACTTACCTTCGTCGTGCGGAACAGCTCAATTTTAGGCATCCTCCCACGCTTGCAGCCCTGGCCGCGGTGCACGTCCGGCGCGGCGAAACCGACAAGGCGGTCCAGCTCTACCTGGATATATTGAGTAGGGATCCTGGGAACAAGTTCGCGCGGAAGGCGTTGGAATTCCTCAAATCCAATTCCGACCCTGAACGCTTGGCAACGCTTGTAAAATCGGGCGGCATCGCCGCTCTGTATCCTCTTCCGTCCCGGATTCGCCGCTTCGCCGCCAGATATCTCCGGTTCGCCCTGGCCGCCGTATTGGCGGTCTTTCTTGCGGGCATCCTAATCACCAGGGCACCCGGCATGCTTCGCGATACGATTCCTTCCCGGTCCGGGTTGGAAGGATTCCGGCTGACGGAAGGAGAACGGAAGGATCCCGTTGTAGCTGCGGGCGGATTCGAGTTCGTCCTGACCGAGCGGGAAGCCCTCGCGGCCTTCGAAAAAGCCAAGAAAAGCTTTGCGGCCTGGAACGATGAAGCCGCCTTGGTGGAGATCAACCGGATCCTCCTCTCGAACGCGGCTCCGTCCATCAAGGTCAAGGCGGAATCCTTGAAGGGCTTCATCCGGGAACCGGATTTCACGAACCTCAAGCAGATTTACTCCTTTTCGGACGTATCCAGGTCTCCGAATCTTTTCGACGGCGTCGCGGTACTGTGGAAGGGGCAGGCCAGCAACCTGCGGGCTTCGGACGGCGGGCTCCAGCTGGATTTCCTGGTAGGGTATCACGAAAGGAAGAACCTCGAGGGAGTCGTGAGCGTTTCGTTCTCCTTTCCGTTGAGGGTCTCTCCGGGCGCGCCGCTAGAAATCCTTGGAAGAGTCAAGCCATCGACGGAAGGATTCACGCTGGAAGGAATAGCGGTCCATGAGATGCGGGGAGACGGTCCTTGAGAGCCGTGCTTCAAAGAGTCGAACACGCCGCCGTAACCGTCGAAGGCAGGGTTGCGGGAGCCATCGATTCCGGCTTGTTGGTCTATGTCGGAATCGGAAAGGATGACCGGCAGGAGGATGCGGCCTGGCTTGCCGCGAAGATCGCGGACCTGCGGATTTTCCCGGACGAGGAATACAAGATGAACCGTTCGGTCCGCGATACGGGCGGAAGCATTCTTGTAGTATCACAGTTCACCCTCTATGCGGATGCAAGGAAGGGGCGCCGACCGGGCTATGATCGGGCCGCTCCTCCGGATGCTGCCCGGGAGCTGTACGAAGTCTTCATCGCTCAACTGCGCGGTACGGGATTGAGGGTCGAAACCGGGGTGTACCAGGCCGTGATGGATGTGACGTACACGAACAAGGGTCCGGTGACCATAATCCTGGACACCGAGAAGATGTTCTAGGATGTATATGGATCGGTAAGTCGATCGCTCTGACCATACTCTTCTGGGGAATGAATTACGATAAAGTAGACATTCTATAACCACAGACGTTACGAACTGTACACGCGTCACAGAGGGGCAAGGCTTTGCAGACTGTCTTCGCATGCTCCACAAGGAGGGCATGATATTCCGAATAGAGATTCCAAGACGCCGGTATTCCCCTCTCAATGGTTGATTTCAAGGCATCGTAGGAGTCCAAGGGTACTTCCATTCCAAGCCGCCGGAAAATCCTTCGAGAGTATTCGTCGATTACGAAGCTAGGAATCCCGAAGGCGTATAGAAGGATGGAATCCGCAGTTTCAGGGCCGATTCCCCATACGGAAAGCAATCGCTTCCTGTCAGGAGGGCGGTATCCCGGACCTTCCCGCTGAAGGTTTTGGAAGAAAACTGCCAGCTCGATCAATTTCCGCGTCTTCACATGATAGCAGCCCGCAGGGCGGACGAGATCCGCCAGGGACTCCGGACTCGAAGACAGGATTCCCCGGGGCGTGAGCAGGTCCGAGTCAATAAGCCTCTTCACCGCCCGTTCGGCCCCCGCCCATGCCGTGTTCTGGGTCAACACGGCCCCTACGGCCACTTCGAAGGCGGCGTTTCGGTCCGAGGGTGCCGGCCCGCCGGGAAGATACCCTCGTTCATCCCTGCCGCCCTTCCCGGCCCGTGATATCAGGGGCCACCATCCGCGGGGACCGTAGGTATCCAATAGCCTCTCATAGAGCTCCATCAACCTCACGTACAAGGCCTCCTATCCAACGCGAAAAAAAGGCCCGCCTCAATAGAGGGGGCCCTGCAGGGAGGAGGGGGCGACGGCGGAATTGCAGTCGCCCGGTTCTCCGCTACTTCTTGGCCTTGGGCGCGGCTTTCTTGACCGGAGATTTTTTTGCCCCGATCTTGGCAGGGGCGGACTTCGCGGGCGCCGCCTTCTTAGCGCTTTCCTTCACGGCCGCGGACTTGGAAGGGGCGGGCTTCTTGGACGCCGGCTTGACCTTGGCCGCCGCGTCCTCGATAACCGCCTGGGCCGCGGCCAGACGGGCGATGGGAACCCGGAAGGGGCTGGCGGAGATGTAGTTCATGCCGGCCCGGTGGAAGAACTTCACGGACTGCAGGTCTCCCCCGTGTTCGCCGCAGACACCGATCTTCAGGTTGGGACTGGTCGAGCGACCCCGTTCGATGGCCATCTTCACCATCATGCCCACGCCTTCCTGGTCGAGGCTCTGGAAAGGATCGGTCTTGAAAATGCCGGCCTTCTTCTCGTCCACGTAGTCCGGGAGGAAGCGGCCCGCGTCGTCCCGGCTCATTCCCAAGGTCATCTGGGTGAGGTCATTGGTTCCGAAGGAGAAGAACTCCGCGACCCCGGCCACCTGGTCCGCCAGGAGGGCGGCCCGGGGAACTTCGATCATCGTTCCCACCAGGTAGGGGAGCTTGACTCCCGCGTCCTTGATGATCTTGTCGGCCACCGTACGGGTTCGGACTTCGAGGATCTTGAGCTCCTTGGCGTCGATGACCAGGGGGATCATGATCTCCGGCAGGACCTTGACGCCCTTCTTGGCCATGTCGCAGGCCGCCTTGATGATCGCCGTGACCTGCATGTCCAAAATCTCGGGGTAGGTGATGGTCAGGCGGCAGCCCCGGTGCCCGAGCATGGGGTTCGCCTCGTGAAGCTGCTCGACCCGGCGTCGGACGGTCTCGTAGGGCACGCCCACGGCCTTGGCGAGGGCCTTCTGGCCGGCCTCGTCGTGGGGCACGAACTCGTGGAGGGGCGGGTCGACCAGGCGGACCGTGACGGGATATCCGTCCATGGCTTTGAAGATGCCCCGGAAGTCCTCGGTCTGGAAGGGAAGGAGCTTTGCCAGGGCCTTCTTGCGGGCTTCCACCTCGTCGGCGATGATCATCTCCCGGATGGCAAGGATGCGGGCCTCGCTGTCGAAGAACATGTGCTCCGTCCGGCACAGGCCGATACCCTCGGCGCCCAGCTTGCGGGCGTTCGCCGCATCGTAGGGGGTATCCGCGTTGGTCCGCACCTTGAGGGTCCGGATCTTGTCCACCCAGGCCATGATGGTGTTGTACGCCTCGGGCGGCTCCGCCTTGACGAGCTTGAGTTCGCCCTTGTACACGGCACCGGAGGTCCCGTCCAGGGTGATGAAATCCCCTTCCTTGAGGACCGCGGGACCCGCGGCCATGGTCTTTTTCTCGTAGTCGATGTTTATCTTTTCACAGCCGACGATGCAGCACTTGCCCCAGCCCCGGGCCACCACGGCGGCGTGGCTGGTCTTCCCTCCCGTGGCGGTCAGGATGCCCTGGGCGGCGTGCATGCCCCCTACGTCCTCGGGGCTGGTCTCCTTGCGAACCAGGATGACCTTTTCCCCGTTCGCGGCCTGGGCCTCCGCCTTGGCCGCGGAGAAGGCGATCTTCCCGGCTGCGGCGCCGGGAACTGCGGCTATGCCCTCGACGAGGAAAGCTTCCTTGAGCATCTTGGTCTGGGACTTGTCGATGCCGGGATAGAAGACGCCCTCGATGTCCGAGGTCTTGATCCGGGAAATGGCCTCTTCCTTGGTGATCAGCTTCTCGTTCACCAGATCCACGGCGATCTTGAAGGCCGCCGCGGGAGAACGCTTGCCGGTCCGGCACTGGAGCATGTAGAGCTTGCCTTCTTCCACGGTGAACTCGAGGTCCTGCATGTCCTTATAGTGCTTCTCCAAGGTCTTCCGGACGTCCATGAGCTGTTTGTAGGCCTTGGGATCCGCGGAGGCGAAGTCCGACAGCTTGATGGGGGTGCGGATGCCGGCCACCACGTCCTCGCCCTGGGCATTGACCAGGTAGTCGCCGTAGAAGACGTTCTCGCCGGTGTTGGGGTCCCGGGTGAAACAGACGCCGGTTCCGGAGGTGTCCCCCTTGTTGCCGAAGACCATCTGCACGACGTTGACCGCGGTGCCCCGCACTCCCTGGATCTTCTCCACCTTGCGGTAGGTGACGGCCTTGTCGGCCATCCAGGAGCCGAAGACGGCGCCGACGGCGCCCCAGAGCTGGACGATCGGGTCCTGGGGGAATTCCCTCTTGATGTGCTTCTTGTACAGGGCTTTGAAATTCTTGATCAGTTCGGCCAGCTCTTCCTCGTTTACGTCCGTGTCCCCGACCTTGACGCCCGCCTTGATGCCCAGACGCTTCCGGGTCCGGGATTCCTTGACCGCGTGGAAAGCCTCGTCGAACTCCTCCCGCTCTATGCCCATGGCGGTGGAGCCGTACATCATGATGAACCTGCGGTAGGCGTCCAGGGCGAAGCGGCGGTTGCCGGTCTTGGCGGCCAGGCCCTCGACGGACGCGTCCGTGAGGCCCAGGTTCAGGATGGTCTCCATCATGCCGGGCATCGAGATAGCGGCGCCGGAACGTACGGACACGAGGAGGGGATCCTTGGGATCCCCGAGCTTCTTCCCGGCGACCTTCTCCAGGCGCTTGAGGTGCTTTTCGACCTCGTCCTTGAGACCCTCGGGATACTTCTTCCCGTTCTTGTAGTAGAGGTCGCAGACCTCCGTGGTGATCGTGAAGCCCGCGGGCACGGGCAGGCCGATCTTGGTCATTTCGGCGAGCCCGGCGCCCTTGCCGCCCAACAGCTCCTTCTGTTTGCCGTCGCCTTCGGCCTCTCCGGACCCGAAGAAGTAGACGAACTTGGTCTTGGCCATCGAATGTATCCTCCGTTATATGCGCGTCTTGGGAAGTCTTATCCGCGTAAAGCTATAGAAAGTGGAGGGGAGTGTCAAGGAACGCATTCCCGGGGGGCTCAGGCTACAGGTAGAGGCCCATGCTCACCAGGGTAAGGTCGGACCCCGGAATCTGGTTGACGTGGGACTCGAATTTGACGTTCACCTTCTCGCAGGCCTCGGAGAGGTACGAGAGGTAGTACAAGCCCAGCTCGGTGTTCGTCTCGGACTCCGGAAGTTCCTTGTAAAAGTCCTGGAGGCTCTTCTTCTTAAGGTCGGCGTTCTTCTTCTCCTCCACCGCGTCCTTCATGCGCTGGTATTCGGATTCCTTGTTGAAGACCGTGATCTGCAGGCGCCCCTGGGTGCCGATGGAGGTGCTCTTGGAGCCGATCTTCCAGGAGAGATAGACCAGCTCGCCCTTCCGTTCCAGGGATTCGATGACTTGCCTGCGGATGTTCGGGTCGAAGAGGACCGCGTTCATGTCCACCGCCCCTTTGTAGATCTCCTTGGCCTCCCTCTTGAGGTTCGAGTTTTCGGAATTGGCGGCCAGCTCCATGATCATGAGGGATACGTACTCCGCGATCTTCGACTTCTCCATGTACTCCGCCAGGGAGGTGCGAATGTCCGTGATCATCTGCTCGTAGCCGTCGGATCCCTTGAACTTGGCGATGATGAACCATATGAAGGGACGGAGGGTGGTGAGGAACTTCTCGGACAGCAGGAGATGGATGTTCTTCTCGTCCGGAAGCAGGGCGGTGTTATGGTTGATCAGGGCATACAGGGGGCCCAGGATCTGCTGCTTGATCTCCCGGATGTCCGGCTCCTTCTCCTTGAGTACGTTCTGCAGGAAGGATTCGTTGATCCGCGTCTTCTCGTCGATGATGTTTGCGGGATTCAGGCGGTTCCATTTCTTGATGAGGTCGCTCCCGAGGATGCGGGAGAAGATGTAGGAGTCGTATTGCCGATAGAGCAGGGAATACACGACGAGCTTGGATAGATCCATGATCTCCTGTCTGCTTGTCATGAACTCGCTTTTCGAAATTTCCACCTTGGAGACGTAATCTACGAGGAGCATTCGCTGGAGGCTTATGGGTGCGAAATGATCCAGGTAGATGCCGTATTCCTCCACGTTGTCGGCCAGGCGGAATTTCTTTAGGCTTTTCTTGTTGTTGATGAAGAAGGTGGTTCCGGCTTCCGTGAGAATGACCTTGACGGGCAGGTCGAGGATGCTCTTTCGTTCCTGGGTGGACATCTACGCCATTCTCCGGTGATGAGGCTCCCGCAAAGTATAGCCTAGAACCCGAAGACCGTACAACTATTGACGAAGACGTATCCCCTACCTATGCTCGGACATGGTATGAGCAATCCCGCCCGCCCCGGACGCGTTCTCGCGACAATCCTGATGGCTTTCCTGGCCGCCCTGCAGGCTGGTTCTGCGGCGCCAACGCCGCGGGAAGAGATCCTGGCCGCCGTCCGGGGTGCGGGGATCCGTACGGAGAATTCCGACGGAGAACGGAACCTCCTCGCTTACGTCGAGGCCCGGGCTCGGGAAAGGACCCTCCAAACCAGGTGGATCCCGATATCGGATTATACGGAAGGCCACTCCTTTTCCAGCATCCTCGAGGTGCGAATACCGGGCACGGGTCTGGGTACCCTCGCCCTCCTGTTTCCGGCAAGCGGCACCTTTTCCTGGGGAGACGGAGCGGAGGGGATCGCCGCGGCTTTGGAGCTCATGGACCGCCTGGTACGATCGCCGCCTCCTCTGGAAGTTCGCTTCGCCTTTCTGGGAGCCGACGAGGATCTCGCTGGATCCCGGGCCTACGCCGCGTACTGCTCGGACGAGATCTCCCTTGCCGCGCTTCGAGTCGAGGCCTCGGACCGCCCGTCGGACAAGGTGGAGATTCTGATAGGGGGAACGGGGACCCTCTCCCCCTATTGGCTCCTGGGATCCTCGGTCCGTACGGTGCGCGGCCTGGGGCTTCAGGATTCCGTCAGGTCGAACCGCTCGACGATCCAGCGGCTCGGGCTAACGGACGGCCAGACTCCCCTGGACCCGTGGTTCCGGAGAAACCTCCCGGCCGTCACCCTGAGAGCGGGGATTCCGGGCGGACCCGGCGACGGGACGGAATCCTCGGGGATCGTCCGGCTTCTGGAAAATTTCGTCCGCTCCCTGGAAACGGGCATCCCGGATCGATGGGACCGGCAATATCTTCTCTTTGAAGCCCTGGGCATCCGGCTGGTCCTGCGTGAGACGCTGTACCTGGCCGGCATCCTCGCCCTCTATGCGGCGCTCGGGCTCGTTTTCGTGTTCGATTCCCTGAGAAACCGGGAATTGCTCACCGAAGAACTGAGCCGGGTTCCTCGTGCGGCGGCGGCGCTGGGGATCGTGTCGACAGCCCTCTTCCTCTGCATCCTTGCCTCCGCCGTCCCCCAGCGCCTGATCCTCGCCGCCGCCGGATCGCCCGCGTTCTGGAAGGTCCATCCCGTCGCCTTTTCCGCCCTGCGCGCGGCTCTGGTGCTGTCTCTGTTCACGGCCCTGGCATCCCTGTGCGTCCGGACGGGACTCTTACCGCGCACGGCGGAGCGCTTTCGTGGAATCGCCGTCGTGGTCCTGGGAGCCGACGTGCTCCTGGTTTCAGCCGTCCGGCTTTCCCTGTCCCTGGTGTTCCTCTGGGCCTTCATCGCTGCGATGACGGGCAGGAGAATAGGCAGGGCGCTGGGCAGGTCCTGGCCCACCGCCGTCGCCCTGCCGGTCATGCTGATGCCAATGGGTTTCCTGGCCGCGGATCTCATCCGGGACCCGGAGACGGCCGCATTCGGGCGCTTCCTGGCTCCCGATGCGGGAGGCGCGGCTTTCGCCGTATTCCTGGCCCTGCCGTTTCTACTATGGCTCGTCGGGCTGGGGGAAGCGGTCTTCGGGGCGGGATTCTACAAGACGAGGACCTCCGCGATTTCAGCGGCCGCCTTTCTCGCGATCTCGCTGGCGGGCGGAACCTGGCTTGTATGGGATGCCCGGGCGTATCGAGGAGTCACGGACGTCTCGATGATGGAATACTCGGACGAAAACGTGGGAACTGGACGGATCGTCGTCGACGCGCTTCGTCCTCTTCCTCCCTTCGGTTTTTCAAAGGGCGAACTCTGCTACAAGGTGGTCGGAGGATCCTCCTCGGAGGCCGTGGAGCCGATTCCGTCGGAACTCCGGATTCGCGCCTCCCTGGAACGCCAGGCCTTCCTGGATCGAGTTCAGCTGAGCCTGTCCCTGTGGACCGAGGGGGATCCCTCGGCCATCCGTATCCGTATCCCCGCGATGGAGTCCGGATCGGTGTACGACATATCCTTTCCCTTCCGCTCCACCGAAGACGGGCGGGGGATCGAAATTTTCATAGGCGCCCGGCCGCCGGATCCCGTGGTCGTCTCCTTGACGGTTTCCCGGGATTTTTCCGCTTCCGCAGAGGTCACGGCGGTGTTCCGATCCCCCGCCGCCCCCGTGGTCCCGGAGGAAGCCGTCCGCCTCTTGGAATACCGGCAGGAAAGCCGCAGGACCCTGCGCCTGAGCGGAGGCGGGGAGCCCTCGCTCTAGGGGACGGACATGCAATTTCACGTGGACCTGGACGCTTTCTACGCATCGGTGGAACAACGGGACCGGCCCGAGCTGGCCGGGAAACCGGTCATCATTGGGGCGGCTCCGGGACACAGGGGGGTGGTTTCCACCTGCTCCTACGAGGCACGGGCCTACGGTGTCCATTCCGCCCAGCCGATCTCGGAGGCGGCCCGTCTCTGTCCGGACGGCGTCTACCTTCCCGTACGGATGGAACGCTATATCGAAGTGTCCCGGCAGGTCATGGAGATTCTGGCCGGCTTCACTCCCGACATACGCCAGATTTCCGTGGACGAGGCATTCCTGGACATGAAGGGCACCGAGGGGTTGTGGGGGCCTCCGCAGGAAGCGGCGGTCAAGCTGAAAGACGAGGTCCGGAACCGCACGGGCCTGACGATATCCGTGGGCGCAGCGGAAAACCGGTACATCGCGAAGATCGCCTCGGGATTCCGAAAGCCCGACGGCCTTACGATCGTCCTTGCGGGGGAGGAAGAGGAATTCATGTCCCTGCTTCCCCTGGAAAAGCTCTGGGGCGCCGGGGAGAAAACCCAGGATCGTTTTCGGGAGCTTGGAATTCGAAGCGTCACTCAACTCCGCTCGATCGGGGAAACCGGGTTGACCGCTTTGTTCGGCAACGCGGGAGGGGCTTTCCTCTACGCGGCGGCATGCGGCCGGGACCCCGGAATCTTCAGAACCGAGGCCGGTTCACGCTCCATGAGCACCGAGAGAACCTTCGGACGGGACATTTCCGATCCGGAGGTCCTGGAGTCCCTGCTGCTCGGCATGGCCCAGGAGATCGCCCTGCGGGCCTGGAAGGAAGGAGTTCGGTCCCGAACCGTGTTCATCAAACTGCGATATTCCGACTTCCGAACCCTGAATCCGAGAAGGACACGTACCGCCTGCTTCGACGAATCCGGCGAGCTCTGGTCCGAGGCCTGCCGGCTGTTCAGGTCCGCCTGGAACGGAAGCCCCGTACGGCTCCTGGGACTGGGGCTGGGAAACCTGCAGGACCGGAAACCTGAAGCCCAGGGAGAGCTGTTCCGGACCGAGGACGATAGAAGGGCGAGGGTGGAACAGGCGGTTTTCGAACTGGAGCGAAAAGGGGTAGGCAGGGTTACCCGGGCGAGGCTGATCCGCGGGGAACGCGATCCGGATTAGCGCCCGCCCGGCGACTACGAAGTTATTGTTCGACGGCTTTGCGTATCTCCCCGATGCGCCGGTTCAACTCCGCGGTCAGGGCTTCCCGGGCCTTAAGGAAGGCGTCGGAAACCGCGGCCGCAGCGGTGCCTCCCTGGCCGCGCAAGGGATCCAGGGGCAGGGAAAACACGATCGTACCGTCGTCCCGGATGATCCGGATCGTGGTCTTGCAGTCGCTGGTATAGATGTTGTACTTCTTGCCGCCGTACTCCATCTGCCGGGCCGGGGAGGCTTCGGAAACCACGAAGGCGAAGTAGGAAGCTCCGGACGACGCGGCCAGGGAGCGCACCGAGGCGGGATCTCCGCCGAAGGAGCGGTCGAAACCCGACCCGAGGAGCTTTCCGTCCAGGGGCGAGGGAGTCAGGCCGGCCCCCTTGAGGATCGCGGCTACTGAATCCAGGACTTGCGGATTCTGCACGGCCCCGTCCGGTCCCCGCTCCAGGGCCACCACCTTGGCGACGTTCGAGGGGGGCAGGTAGGAAAAATCGCGTTGGACGTTCCGGAACGCGTAGGTAAAGCCCCGGGCCGTGAAGGCCGGGTAGGCGCGAATTACGGCTTCCGAGGAGGGGCTTTCCAGGCGGGAGAGGATGGCGTTCGCCCTGCCGTAGATATCCGTGGAAACGATCGTGGTGAGCACGCCCCCTCCCCGTACGAACTCGAACCGGATCGGGGCGTCGGCTACCGGGGATTTCGCGGAGGCGAAATTCTCGAACAGGAAGACCGCGGGCTGGAGGGCTCCCTCCCTGCCCACGGAACGGGATGCGGAGGCGAGCTGGGATCCGTCGGGGGCGATCCATCCTTCCCCGGGCTCCAGGGACAGGCGGTTTCCGATACGGACCAGCTCCGACTCCGCCTGGGTTCCGAGCCGGAGGGCGTCCTGAGAGCCGTCCTCCCGGGACAGGGCCAGGACGGTCACGTAGGAGCGGATGGCCTCCGCCGGGTGGTTCGAATCCAAGGCGGTTCTCCCGACCTCCAGAAGCCGCTTCATCTCCTCCAAGGGGGACGATGTCCGCGATACGACGGCACCCGCGGGTTTTTCCGGAACCGGATCGGCGGAGGGGGGCGCGGATACGCAGCCCGCCGCAGCCAGGATCGCGCATATCGCAGGGACGACGAGATTCCTGTACCGCATCATGCCTCCTTGGGGCGCCTTGGTCCGCGCCTTCGAACTACCATGAAAGCCTCCGGGCGGGCGATACCGATCGGCTCCGTGGTCATGTCGGAAAACCGCGCCGCCGTCCAGCCGGGGCCCTCACTCGAACACCTCGCTGTGGATCTGGACGTCCCGGATCCTGCACTGGTTTTCCGCGAAGGCCAGGGCCTTTTGCAGGACCTGCTCGCCGTGTTCCCGGGAGTTGGAGACGAGGGCTCCTCCCAGCTGGGCCCACTGGAGGGAATCCTGGAGGTCGACCTCCGCGCAGGATATCCTGAATTTCAGGCGGAGTTTCTCCTTGATGGACACGACGATTTTCCGCTTCTCCTTGATGCTGGTCGTTTCCGGAAGCTCTAGGATGAACTGGATCATGGATACTACCACGATCCCTTCTTTCCCAGGAGTCCCGCCAGCTCGTCTTCCCCGACCACGGGATACGGGATACCGGTTTCCGAGGCGGCGCCGGAGCCGGAAACTCCGAGTCTCCTGGTTCCCATGGCGGCCGCTCCGACCAGGAGGAGGGCTTCCGGAAGCAGGAGAAGCCGTATCGAGGCGGCATATCGATCCGTATCCGCAAGGACGGTCCCCGCCAGGGCCCGGAAAAGTTCGCAGACCGCCAGGATGGCCAGGATCCCCGCGGAGGCGTCCGGAAAGATACGTCGAAGGCGGAACAGCCGCAGGCTTCGAGCGGCCAGCAGAGCCGCCGGTATGGCCTCCGGCCTGCCCTCCAGGTAGGCGTACACGAGGGGTGCCGAGGAGAGGGCTATGACGGGCAGGGACGAGAGGACCTCGATCCACGGATCGCGGGTTACTCCGGAAGTGCCGGCGATCCGCAGGACCAGGAGGGCCAGACCCAGCCCCAGTACGCAGGAGTCCAGGGCAAGGCCGGCGAAGGACGCCCATCTCCCATAGGATCCCAGGGACGGAACCAGGGCGGAAATCTCCTCCAACGCCCAGGCCGCCAGGGAAACGGCGGCCGGAACCGCCAGCACCATGTCCAGCGGACCGGGGGATCTTTCTTTCATAGTCGGCCTTGTGATGCGGCTCGCGGCCGCGCTACTATCATACAAGCCAATCATGGGAAAGAAAAGCGCCGCCGCCGCTATTTTTTTGCTTGCCGCCCTGCTCGCGGCGGCCCAGTCCGAGGGAGTACAGGACGATTCCCGGGATGCGGCCGTCGAATCGGCGTCCCCGGAGGCCATCCCGGCGTCTTCCCCGCTTCCTCCGGTCCCGGTCCTTCCCGTGGAGGCGCCGGAAAGCCTTCTTTCCCTGAAGACGGGAGACTCGGACGTCGAGCTGATAGCCCAGGGGTACTGGGAGGTTTCCGTCCTGGCCTCCGGCTCCTTCGGGCTCGGTGCCAACGCGGGGGCTTCCGCGCCGACCCTCCTGTTCCGCCAGGTCCCGGATCTCTGGCTTTCCCTGACCCTCCTGGACAGGTGGTTCGTGGAGGCCAGCCTGTCCGCGGAAGGATTCGGGGACGAGTACGCGGCCGGGTACATGGGCGGGGAAGGGGAGTTCCTGAGGGAGGTGAGGGTCGGAAACAAGGGCGTCGCCTTTCCCGACCTGCCCTACCTGTCCCTGGGTTCGGGCTCTTCAACCTCCTTCGGGGTTTCCGCCCTGGGACGGAACGCCGGGGGCTCCGCCCATTTCCTGGTGCGGTATGACCAGGCCCGCAGGGTTTACCAGACCTGGGTCGGGAGCCGGGAAGTCACCCGCACCGAGTACCGGCCATCGGAATATGTCCGGGGGCGGTGGTTCATGCTGCCGGACCAGGGAGTATCGGATGTCGAGCTCTATATCGAAAGCAGCGCGGGAATTCTCGCGGGGTCGGACACCCGGAAGTACCGGAAACTGACCGAGGACGAGTATTCCCTGTCCGCCGCCACCGGCCGGGTGGATCTGAAGACCGCGGTGGGCGAGGAGCGGCGGCTCCTCGTTTACTATAACGGTGGAGCCATGACGGTACCCGGGGGCGGGGCTGCCGGTGATCCGCCCTTTTACGGCGTACCCCCGATAACCATATCCGGTGTCGCCGCCGGCCCGGCCCTGGTCCTCTACGAAGAGGGCGTCCACGAAGGCTTCCAGGTCGCCAACCGCTACGCCCTGGCGTCCTCGGCCTCCGCCTCGGCAGCGGTCGCGTACGTCAAGGACGCGGCCACGGGTCTGCCGGAACCGGCGTACACGGCCACGGTCCTGTCCGACGGCTTCG
>JBGSPT010000297.1:0-2179 GCA_041738475.1 Treponematales bacterium | reverse complement strand
GAGGACAGAATCAGGGTCAACCCGGGGCTCCCCGCGAAGAGGGGTCCCCCGATAATCAGGGACAGGGCTACGGCGGAAGCAGACGCCGCGTTCGAGATCCCCGCCGCCTTGTCGTAGCCGGCCTCGAGCCCGCGGTCCCGGAGGGCCTCGTAGAGCAGGGCCTGCCGGGTGCCCGAGCAGAAGGCCTCCTGGGCTCCCCAGAGGGCGAACCCGACCGCCGCGGCCGCGAAGGACGGCGAGACCAGCCAGGCGCAGAATCCCAGGGCCTTCATCAGCATCCCGACGGCCAGGACCTTCCTCTTGTCCCAGCGGTCCGCCAGGATCCCCGAGGGCAATTCTAGGACCACCACGGACAGTTCCCAGATCACGAAGAGCAGGGACAGCCGGAGGAAGTCGTACCCCAGGTCCCGGAAAAGGATCATGTAGACGGGATAAATGGGAGCGAGTTCGGAAAGGAACGAGAAGAGGACATTCTTCTTTATCGCCGGAACGACGGTGCGGATTTCGGACAGGAACATCATAAACCTCCCCTGGATTGGTTGGTGATTCGAATCGGGAGTCGAACCACAGGGAGGTCCACGGACGCCGGGGACGCCGAGGGAGGGGCGTCAGGGTCAGCGGCCGGAATAGATAATGCATCGAGCCATGGTGTAAAAATAACGCGGAAAAATCCCGGGGGCAAGGGATCGATACTGGACGATTCCGTCCGCCGCGGTATGCTAAAACCCATGGATGGAATCCGCCCTGCGCGTCCCCGCTCCCTCCAGGCCGCGCTGATCCTGACCCTCCTCCTGGTCCCCGGCCCGGAAGCAGTCCCGGAGAAACCGGTCCCCGCCGCGCCTTCGAACCTGCGCCTGGGCGCCGCCTACCCCCCGGTGCGGAACGAGGGAGAAATCCGGGAAACCATAGCCGCGGTCCGGGACCTGGGGCTCTCCCGCGTCCGGATCGGCTGCGACTGGTCCCTCCGGGAACCCCGAAAGGACCGCTACAGCTGGGCTCCCTTCGAAGCCAGGCTCCGGGCCTTCGCGGATGCGGGGATCTCTGTCCTCGTGACCCTGGAAACCCACGACTGGCCCGCCTGGCTCCCCGAGGGCGACCCGGAGCACGACGACCCCCGGACCCTCTCGGAATTCCGGGAATATGTCCGCGATCTTTTGGAATCGTACGGTTCCCTCATCTCCCGGATACAATTCGGCAACGAGTGGAACTGGGAGATCGACGATTTCTTCGGCGGCTCCGAGGAAGCCTACGTCGCCTACGCGAACATTCTGGCCCGGGAGGTGCGGCGATACCGGGAAACCACAGGCAAGGACGGGCCGACCATCGTCCTGGGCAGCTTTTCCGCCCGCTCCGCCCTGGCCTTCGACAGGGACCTCGTCTCGGAAGTGCGCATCGAGGGACGGTCCGTCTACGGGAACCAGGTTCGAAAGTACACGGCCCTGCCGCCGGAGGAACGGATGACCGCCCGGGTCCGGGCCGTGGTCTCCGCCGCGGAGTTCGAGATGTTGGACGTCCATTTCTACGACGACTACCCGGACTGGCCGCTCCACCTCCGGGCATTCCTGGATTCCGTCCGGGAAATCCGCAGTCCGGACCCGGTCCCCGTGCTGGCCGGCGAGTTCGGGGGTCCCTACCCTGTTGAACTCTATCCCGAATTCGGCACCCCCTCCCCGGATCTCCTGGCTCTCCGGCTTCCCGAGTATGTCCGGACCCTCGGATCGATCGGAATCGTGGAGGCCTACTTCTTCCGACTCCGGCAGGGGGAGAACCCGGTCCCCCATGCGGACTCCTTCCTGGTGGGCCGGAAGGGCGGCCGGACGCCGGCGTATGAAGCCATGAGGCGATTAACCCGGCCCTGAAGCGGACTCACGGCCTGAGGTTTCCATACGAATTCGGTTTCTTCCGGCTCCGGGCGCGGATACGGCGTCCTGCCCTTATCTCCCCTGCTCTTCCAGTTTCCTCTCCGCGATCGCCGCAAAAATCAGGGCCGCGATCCCGTAGGCGTAGTTTGAGCCCCGGGGCGTGAGCGCGTATCCCAGGCGGGGGAAGACCGGCAGGGGGATCGTGGGGGCCGAGATCTCCGGGATCAAGAGGCGCCCCCCGGGCCCTTCGGCCAGGGAGTCGACCACGGACCGGAAGGCCTTTTCCGCGGGGGCGCGGTAGGTTTCGGGAAGGTAGC
>JBGSPT010000280.1:0-11938 GCA_041738475.1 Treponematales bacterium | reverse complement strand
CGGCGGCCTCGAAGTGGCGCATCGCGATGCCCGCGTCCAGATCCTGCAGGAGGATGCCCGGTATGGCCCGGCTGTATAGGCGGTCCTCGTCCAGGAAGAGGTGGAAGGCGGGAGCCTCTCCCGAGGCGGTCCGCAGGATGCGCCAGGGCTGCTTGTTGGAGGCGGACGGCCCGATCCGGACGCACTCCAGGACCTCAGCCCAGGGTCCCGCCGCCTCGGGCTCAAGGGGCAGGTCGAAGCTCCCGTCGAAGAAGAGCGAACCGAAGGGTTTCCGCCGGGAGGATCCCGCGGAGCCCCGGATGACCCGCTCCATCACCGTCCGTCCTCCCTCGGCGGGCCGGCCCAGGGGGGTCGCTGCGGGCACGATCTCCCCGGGACCGAGCTCTAGGATCCGGGCGGCCGCGCCCCGGTCGAAGAAACCCCCCAGCCAGCAGGTCCCCAGGCCCAGGGCGGTGGCGGCCAGGACTATTCCCTCCAGGCTGTAGCCGTAGTCCACGAAGGCGAAGGGACCGGGCAGGAGGGCCCCGATTATATAGGCGGGGGCGTTCCGGATGACCCCGTAGGTTCCGATCCGGCCGCCTGAGCCTTGGACCTCCGGCTCTGCCAGGACGAAGCGGGGTCGTCCGCCGAAGGGACCCGGAAGGCAGTCGCGGAAAGCTTCGAGGACGGCATCGCGATCCGCGGAAGCCAGGGAAGCCGGGTCGTAGGAACGCACGGAGGTACGGGCCCGGATGGCCTTGAGCGGGATGTCCATGCATCCAGGATACCAGCGCGAAGGCTACAAGAAAAGGCCGATACCCGGTCTTGTTCCTACCGCCGTCCTATCCGGAGCTTCCCCCCCTCGAACCGGGTTGAGAGCGTCCCGGAATCCGCAAGGTAGGCCAGATGGGCCCGGATGGACGAGTGGACCAGGGCGTACTGGGAGTGATTGAGTTCGATGCAGAGAAGGGTCACCAACCCGGCCAGGAGTTCCTCCCAGGTCGGCTCGGACCGGGCCAGGTCCAGGACGACCTCGTTCACCCGGTCCACGGCCCGGCGGTTGACCTCCACCAGGGGGCCGATCTCCCGGGCCGGGGCGGCGTGGCTCGGGACGTAGAGTTCGGCGGGATAGGCTGCCAGGAAGTCCAGGGTCCGGTAGTGGGCGGCCACGTCGTAGAGAAAGAAGACCGGGTACTTTGCCAGGATCTCCGCGGAGGCCAGGGCGTCCGCGCAGAAGAGTACGCCCCCGGGGGTGCGCACCCCGACCATGCCCACGAAGTGGCCCGGCAGGGGCACGGCTTCCAGGTCCGAACCCGGGATGGGCCCCGATTGGGCGATTACGTCGGTCACCCGGGAAGGCTTGGCCATGAGGAACTTGTTCCTGAGCGCGGCCGGTGGATAGCCGCCCCAGAGGAGGCTGGGCTCCAGGAGGGGGTTTTCCACGAAGGCGGTCTCTTCCCGGGTGGCCGCGATCCGGCACCCCGTCCTGGCCTGGAGGAAGGCGTTTCCTCCGCAGTGGTCCGCGTTGGAGTGGGTGTTGACGATCAAGGCGAGCCTGCGGCCGTCCGCCTCCAGGCGGCGCAGGAGCTTCCGGCCCGCGTCCTCGTCGTTGCCCGAGTCGATCAGGACCGCCGTGCCGTCCCCGGCCTCGACGATCCCCAGGTTGGTGGGGCCCCGGACGATCCGGACGCCGCCGCCGATGTCCTCGACCAGTAGTTCCGCCATGATTCCTCCTCAGGCGCGGGTGTAGCCGGAACCCGCCGGCCGCGCCCGGACCCTGCGGCGGAATACCAGGAAGAAGGCGAGGGTCCCGGCGAGCACGGCCAGGGATACAAGCCGATCCGCCGCGGCATTCCTGTTCGGCACGAAGGCGCCCAGGGCGGTGTTATACAGGGCGTGGGCCAGGATGCACCAGCCCACGGAGGCGCCCCCCATCCGGAGGGCATAGAAGATCAGGGTGGTTCCCGCGACGCCCAGGGCGAAGGAAATGAGGTCCATGCTGGAGTCCTGGTAGGTGCCGGGGATGAGCCAGAGGGGAAGGTGCCAGACGGTCCAGACCAGAGCCATTCCCGCGAGCGCGGCAAGCTCGCCCGACTGAAGACGTTTCGAGCCGTCGAAGACGATTCCCCTCCATCCGGGTTCCTCGAGGCCGCCGCCGATGATCATGGCCGGGAAGAGGGCGAGCATGGCCGGCCAGTTTTCCACCAGGAGCGGCGAACCCGGGTCCAAGCCCCATAGGACGATGGGCCGGATGAGCGCCAGGACCAGCCTTGCCACGAAGGCCGCGAATCCTGCCGGGGACAGCCTTCCGGGCAGCCAGGTCCGCAGGAAGCCTGCCAGGGGTCGGTCCCCGGCGCGGCGGGCGGCGCACAGCAGGGCGATGACCGTGGGGCCGAAGCCGCCGGCCACGTGGAGGAGAACGAAGGGAGCCGTGCCCGCGGTCACGAGGCCCCTCCGGGCCAGGAAGGCCAGGACGAGCCAGAAAGACCAGGACCAGGCGAAGGTGGCGAGCAGAAAAAACCGGAGCTCCCGGGCGCCTGGAGCGATGCCGCGTAGTTTCATGTCCCCTCCCGAACCGGGTCGTCGAGCCCGGCACGGTGTCGATTCTACCGAAGCGCCCCGTTTCCGCCAATGGCCGTACCGCAGGCCCGCCTCTCTCCTCCGGTCTCCGATACCGGGCGGCCCGGTCCCGCCCTGCCGGCTCCGGGTCCGGGAGGAGGACTGCGACGAGTCGGTCCTGGCCCACCACCTTCCCTTCCTTTCGACCCTGGACGCGGTGGACGGGAGTTCCGTCGCCCTCTTCGACCTGCGGACCAAGGGCTACCGCTTCCTGACCTCGTCCTTCAAATTCCTGGGCGACTATCCCCGGGACGATGCCCTGGCCCGGGGCCCGGACTATTTTTTCCGGCTCATGCATCCGTCGGACCTGTCCTTCGTGCTGGAGACCGTGACCCGGACCCTTCGCTTCCTCCTGGCGGTTCCGGCGGAGGAGAGTAGGGACTACCGGCTTTCCTTCGAGTTCCGGATCCGCGCCGCCGGAGGAGGGCTGGTCCGTCTCATCCAGCAGGTGGTCATCCTGGAGGCGGACGCGCGGGGGAACCCCTGGCTCGTCCTCATCGCGAACGACCGTGCGCCCCGGAGCCCCGCGGAAGATGCCCTGGAGTGCAGGCTGGAAAACCGCAGGGCAGGGACCTGGCACCTCTTCCCGCCCGGAGACCGGGGCGGGGAGGCGGAAACCCTGTCTCCTCGGGAAACCGAGATCCTGGGGCTCGTGGCGTCGGGATTGGCGAGCCGGCAGATCGCCGACCGCCTCTATATCAGCGTCGCCACGGTGAACAATCATCGGCAGAGGATCCTGGAAAAGCTGGGTACGAAGTCGAGCGCGGAAGCCGTACGGTACGCCGCGGCCCTGGGCCTGATCTGATCCAACGGCGTCGCAAGAGCGTTCCCTTTCCGCCGCTTCCTCGAGTTGTGCATTTTAGTGCACCATGGTATCATTGTATGATGTCTGTCAACAATCTGGACTAACAGGTGAACCGTGTATACTGCAATCAAATTTGAACGGCAGCGCTCCCATGAAGTCGCCGCCAGGATCAAGGAACTTATCCTCGCAGAGAAGCTGAAGCGCGGGGAAAAGATCCCCAATGAGCTGAAACTCTGCGGGCTTTTTTCCGTGTCCCGGCCTACCGTGCGGGAGGCCATCAAGTCCCTGGTATCCTCCGGGATCCTTGAGATCCGTCGGGGGAAGGGCACCTACGTATCCATGCTGCCCGGCCTGGCGGAGGATCCCCTCGGCCTGGACTTCATCGCGGGACCGGACCTGCGGCTCTCCCTCATCGAGGCTCGGCTCATCATAGAGCCCGGGGTCGCCCGGCTGGCCACCCGGAACGCCGATGACCAGGACGTGGAACGCATAGCCCAAAGCATCCGCGACATGGAGGAGATCGTCCACCTTGAAAAGGTCGACGTGAACCCGGAACTGGCGTTCCACCGGAGCATCGCCGAGGCGACCAAGAATCCCGTTATCATGCGGTTGATCCCGGTCATCATGGATTCCATCGTCAAGACCTACCGGGATTCGCCCCGGACCAGCGAGGACCACCGCCATGCCCTGGAGGAGCACTCCGCCATCTTTCGGTCCATCGCGGCAGAGGATGCCGAGGGGGCCTTCGAGGCGATGCGTCGTCACCTGGAGATGAGCTACCAGCGCACGATGGCCAAGCGTGCGACCTCCGAACCCCGGAACTAACCCGGGGTGTCCGATGCGTCGCCTGTTTTTTAACAGCCCCGTTTCCCCGGTACCCCGTCCTTAGCCTAGGCTTTCTTCGACTTTCTGTATCCCCTCAGAGAATATCCCACGGACAGCGCGGCCAGCACGTAGAATCCCAGGGCGATGGGGGAGCGAAACAGGACCATCCCGTCCCCGTGGGACAGGATGAGGGCCCGGCTCAGTTCGCGTTCCGCGATGGGACCCAGGATGAGGCCCAGGATCAGGGAAGCTCCGGAGAATCCGTGCTTTTTCATGAAGTACCCCAGGACTCCGAAGGCCATCGCCAGGGCGACGTCGTAGACGCTGTTTCCCAGGGAGAAGGCCCCCAGGAGGCAGAGGCAGAGGATGAGGGGGAATAGGATCCCCAAGGGGGCTTTAAGGATGAGGGGAGATACGCGGATGCTCAGGAGCCCGAACCCGAAGATCAGCACCTGGGCCGCCATGAATCCGGCGAACAAGTTGTTCACGATATGGGGAGTCTGGCTGAATAGGAGCGGCCCCGGTTGGACTCCGATCAGGAGGAGGGCGCCCAGCATGACCGCGGTGACCACGTCCCCGGGGATTCCCAGGGTTATCAGGGGGACCAGGGCGCCTCCGGTGGTCCCGTTGTTTGCCGCCTCCGGGGCGGCGATGCCCGCCAGATTCCCTGTGCCGAAGGTTTCCGGCTCCTTGGAGAACCGTCGCGCTTCGTTGTAGGCCATGAAGGAGGCGATAGCGCCTCCGGTGGCGGGGATGATCCCGATCACCGTACCGAGGATCGAGGACCCCAGGATCACCTTCCACAGGCCCCGGAACTCCTTTTTCGTGGGCAGAATGGAGTCGATCTTTTCCGTGTGGGGAATGCGTGAAATCTTGCCGTCGCTGAACAGTTCCAACTGGAGAAGGACTTCCGAAATCGCGAAGATCCCGATCAGGACGGGCATCATGGGAAATCCGGTGAGCAGTCGGATGGTTCCGAAGGTGAACCGCTCGGTACCCAAAGTCGGGTCGATGCCCACAAGGGAGAGGAGGATCCCGAAGAACCCCGAGATGAGGCCCTTGGTGATCGACGAGGCGGAGACGCTGGCCATGATGGTGAGCCCGAAGATCATCAGGGCGAAGTATTCGGCGGGTCCGAACTTCAGGGCGAGCCGTGCCAACTGGGGGGCCAGGAGGATCAGGCAGAAACCCGATATGATTCCTCCGGCTGTCGAGGCTATCGTGGCGACCCCGAGGGCTTTTCCGGCGTATCCCTTCTTGGCCAGGGGATACCCGTCCAGCACCGTAGCGGCAGCGGAGGGCGTGCCCGGTGTTGATATGAGGATGGCGGAAATGGAACCGCCGTACATGGATCCGCAGAAGAGGCCGCTCATCATAATGAGAGCTGAAGAGGGGTCCATGTATACCAGGAACGGAAGCATCAGGATGATGCCCGTCGAACCCGAGAGTCCGGGAATGACGCCCACGAGGATGCCCCCGACCACGCCGATGGCCAGGAAATGCAGGTGGGCGAGCACGTAGGCGAATCCTTCAAAAAGTCCTGCCACGGTAGGGTCTCCTATCACCAGAAAAAAGAGCGGGGAAGGGGGACCCGGAACACCCCCCGAAACAGGAAGTAGAGCGCCGCGGAGGCGGCGACGGATACCAGGGCGATCCGGATCGGCCTTCTTTCTCCGAATAGGACCATGGCCAGGGCGACCAGGATCGGGGTCGCCAGTATGAAGCCGAGGGGCTCCACGAGGAGAGCGTAGGCGGTTCCCCCCGCCGCGAGGACGGCCAGCTTGGCCGCGGTCATACCCCGGGGCAGGGTCTGCTCGGATTTCGCCTTCCCGCGCCGGGCGCGTAGCAGCCCCTGGATCGCCAGGACGGCGGACAGCCCGAACAGGGAGACGAGAACGATCAGGGGAAAGACCCGGGGATTGATCCCGCCGCTGGTCCGGGGAAACGATAGGGTTTCCGCGAAAAAGAGAAGGGAGAGGGCCCCCAGGAGGACCCCGTAGACGATGTCGATTCTGCCCATGCGACGCGTTCCTTTACGGGGAGGGGGATGTCCGTTGGCGCGGCGGCGGACCGGAAGCCCGTCGCCGCCCGGGACCTTACTTGTACTTGTCGCCCAGTTTGTTAGACTGGACGATGGTCTTGTAGATCTCGTTCTGTTCCTGGACGAGCTTGCGGAAGGACGCAGTGTCCCGATAGTCGAGGAGAAGCCCCGACTTCGCGGCGATGGCCAGGAATTCCGGATCCGCCATGGCGGCCTTGAACGCGTCGTGGAGGACCTTTATCTTGCGGGGGTCCGTTCCCTTCGGAACCGCCAAGCCGCGCCACTGACCCATGCTGAAGGGGATGCCGAGCTCCTTCGCGGTAGGGTAGTCCGGGAATTTCTCGAGCCGCTGGTCCGAGAAGACGCCTAGGCAGCGCAGCTGGCCGCTGGCCAGCTGGGGAACGCCTTCGGGGGGTCCCACGGTGATCACGTCCACCTGACCCGCTACGGCGGCGGTCACGGTCGGGCCTCCCCCGGCGTGGGGGACGTGGTTGAACTTGACCCCCGCGGCGGATTCGAAGGCCAGGGCGATCATGTGGGTGCCGCCGCCGGTACCGGCATTGCCCAGGTTGATCATGCCGGGCCGCTTCTTGGCGTCAGCGACCAGGTCCGCCAGATTCTTATAGGGGGAGTTCGCGGGAACCAGGAACCACACAGGGGCCGTCACGATGTTCAGGACGGGTTCGAAGGTGGTCGAATCGTAGGGCGTGTTCTGCATGTGCGTCACGGTGATGGACGGGGTGGCCCAAGCGACGAGGTAATGGCCGTCCGCGCTCTTGGTCATCGCTTCCACGTAGCCCGGGACCGCGGCCCCGCCGGGCTTGTTGGTGATGATCATCGGGACCCCCAGATACTTCTGGATGACCCCAGAGAAGGATCGGAACGTCACGTCCGTCGCACCTCCGGCGCCCCAGGGTACCATGATCTCGATTTCCCGTTCGGGGAATTTCGCCTCCTTCGTGCCGTCCGCCATGAGGACGGCGGCGGCGAGGACGCAGAACACAGCCGCGGCGATCAATCGCTTTCCGTTCATCTCGGTTCCTCCTACTGGTTCATAAGGAAACTTCGTTTCCCGTTTCACAACTCCGCGATTCCGGGCCGTCGGAAGGCGATTCCGTCCGCCTCGGACAGGATGGTCGGAAAGATCACGGGCTCCGAAAGCACGATCGGGCCCGAAGACGTGGCGAGCATGGTGTCTTCGCTCTTGGTTCCGGTGATTGATGGATTCCATGTGAAGGCCTGGTTTTCCCGTATGATTTCCGAGGTCCGGTCGGTGGCCTTGTAGTCCCGGCCGATATAACCGATCGCACCGCCCTGGTGGTGGAGCTTGTACTCCTCGGGGTAGCCCCGTTCCGCATAGGCCCGGACAGCGGCCTGGAAGACCTCCGACGCGGGCCGTCCCGGCTTCGTGGCCGCCATCATGACGCTGTCCACGTAGACGTTGTCTTCGTACCGGCGCTGTAGGTCCCCGGGGACCTTCCCGAACTGGACGAAGCGGGTGATGGAGACGATGAGACCCCTGCGCCGGGAGTTCACGCTGATCATGGCGCGCTGTCGGATCTTCGCGTCCGTGGCCACGGGATGGCGATACCGGGAGATCCTGTCGTCGGCCGCGCAGAAGGCCACGATGAAGTCCATGCCCCGGGACCAGAGCCGGTTCGAAAGCCGGCCCACCACGGCCCGCTCCTCGTCCCCGGGGCGGATCTCCAGGGCGGTTTCCTCCGCGGCCCGGGCGGTTTCCCGGGCCTGTTCCCGGTAGCGGGCGATTTCCCAGGGGGTCAGGGAATAGCGGAGCGGGTTGATCTTCCCGGACACGTCGGCGGCGCCCGGAAAGGCGTGGTCGGCTCCGAGCCGGGGCCCCCCGAGGGAAGCCACCAGGGAGGCTTCCCGGTCCTCGTACCAGGGGAAGCCGACGATTTCGTAGCCCTGCTCGACCAGCCGCTCCTCCTGCTCCATGCGGGGGACTTCTATGTTGCTGCAGACCACGTAGCCCCGGTCCGGAGTCAACAGGACTCCGGCCACTCCCAGCTCGGCGGAAAGGCCGACGATGTTGTAGCCCCCGGCGGTGACCCAGGAGAAATTCGAGGTCTTCTTGAGGTAGATCCCGGTGAGGCCCGTCTCTTCCAGCAGTCCCCGGATGAGGCGCTTCTTTTCCGCGACTTCGTCTTGGCTGAATTCGAACATCTGGAATCCTCGGCGTTCAGGTTCTATTGACAATCCCGACGGACACCCGTAATCTTACGTTGTAAGACGTCAGGTGTCAAGAAAAACCTTGTATCTCCGGGGAGGGTAAAATGCGGATACTATTCGTGGGGGGGACGGGCAACATTTCCTCGGCCTGTACCCGCAGGGCTCTCTCCATGGGATTCGAGGTGTTCCACCTCAACCGCGGCAACCGTCCCGACAGGGCGGCGCCGGGTGTCGTCACCCTGACGGCGGACATCCGGAATCCCGAAACCGTGAAGACGGCCCTGGCGGGCCTGCGTTTCGACAGCGTGGTGCAGTTCCTGGCCTACCGCCCCGAGCACGTCCGGACGGACCTCGAACTGTTCGACGGGATCGCGGAACAGTACGTGCTCATAAGCACCTGCTCCGCCTACCGCAAGCCGTCCCCGAGCCCCGTGATCACCGAGGACACCCCCCTGGAGAACCCCTTCTGGGAATACTCGCGCCTCAAGATCGCCTGCGAGGCGGTGCTCCGGGAGGAAGGGACTTCACGATCCTTTCCTTTCACCATCGTCCGGCCCTCCCACACCTACGACGACGGCTGGATTCCGGGGGTGTTCGGCTCGTCGGACTATACGATCCCCTGGCGGATGCGCGGAGGCAAGGCGGTCGTGGTTCCCGGGGACGGCCAGTCCCTTTGGACCCTCACCCACGCCTCGGATTTCGCCGTAGGGCTGGTCGGACTGCTGGGCAATTCCGCGGCCCTGTCCGAGGCCTTCCACATCACCTCCGACGAGCGCCTGACCTGGGACTCTATCCACGGGATCCTCGCCGAGGCTCTCGGAGTGCGGGCCGAGACGGTGCACATCCCCTCGGACTACATCGCCCGTATACGCCCGGAACGCGGGGCCGGCCTTCTGGGGGACAAGGCGGTCAGCGTGCTGTTCGACAACTCGAAGATCCGGAGTTTTGTCCCGGAGTTCCGGCCCCAGGTCCCCTTCGCCGAAGGCGTCCGCAGATCCCTGGAGTGGTACGAGGCCCGCCCGGAGCTTCAGGTACCGAATGCCGCCGTGGACGCGGAGATCGACGAGATCCTGGGGTACTGGAGAAAGGCCCTGGCTCTGTTGCCGAAGCTCGCCGTGGAACCATGAAGCGGACAGGATGAACAAGATGAAGAAAGGATGAACAGGAAATAGATATTGGATCCGGGAATTAGTGGAATCACGGTATCTTGTTCATCCTCTTCTCGATCATGTCAATCCTGTCACGCCTTGTGGTTCCACATCCTGTTCATCGGTCCGTTCACTTCCCGAAGAGCGCCGCCAGGAAGGGAGTGAAGACCAGGATCAGGGTGAGCCTTAGAAGGTGGAACATCATGGAGACCGGGGTCTCCGCACCGGCCTCCGCGGCGGAGAGGGCCATGCCGGACAGGCCCCCGGGGGCGGTGGCGTAGATGGCGGTCTCCAGGTCGATGTGGAAGAGCCTGTTGATGGCCCAGGCGGCGCCCAGGCAGAAGAGGGTCAGGGCAACGATGTAGCCCAGGGCGATGGGCAGGATCTCGGGGTGCTTCCGGATCGTGGCCACGTCGGAGTTGGAAACCACCACGTAGGCCACCAGGAGCTGGGAGATCACCGAGAGGGCACGGCCGCTGGGAACGTTCCCGTCCACGAAGCCCTTGGCCACCAGGCCCGCGATCATACCCCCCGTCAGGATGCCCGAGGGAAACTTGAGACGGTCCCCCAGGAATGCTCCCGCAAGGACGGCGGCCCCGATGATCCACGGCTGCTGCATCTCGTATCCTTTCCGGCGCCGGCGGCGCTTCTCCTAGACCACCCGGTGGATCGAGTCGATGATCGTACCGTCCCGGTATTCCACGATCCCCACGATGTCGTCCGCGAACTCCACCTCGTCGGGGATGCCGGTGACCCGCTCGATCTCCGCCTTTAGGGTCCCGATGTCCTTTACGGGCAGTCCCGCGGCCCGGGCTGCGGCGGCCAGGTCCTCACGCCGGGGATTGATGGCGATGCCCCGCTCGGTGACGATGGCGTCGATGGTCTCCCCGGGGGTGACGACGGTCTGGACCCGGTTCCGTATGGAGGGTACGCCGTTCCGCATCGATGGCACGGTGATGACCGCCAGCTTGGCCCCCGCGGCGGTGTCCGAGTGTCCCCCGGAGGCTCCCCGGAGGACCCCGTCGTGCCCCGTGAGGACGTCCACGTTGAAGTCCACGTCCGTGTCCAGGGCGGCCAGGACCACCACGTCCAGGTCGTTGACCAGGCAGCCCTTGTTCAGGGGGTTGGCGTAGCAGGAGACGTCCGCCTCCATGTGCCGGGGATTGTCCGCCATGGAGGAGGTGACCGCGGCGTCGAAGCTCTGGACGTCGAAGAGGGCCTCGAAGAGCCCCTCCCTCAGCATTTCGGCCATGAAGCCCGTGATCCCTCCGATGCAGTAGCTTCCCCGGATGCCTTTCTCCTTCATGTAGTCCCGGACGTACCGGGCTGCGGCCAGGCTCGGGCCGCCGCCTCCGGTCTGGAAGGAGCAGCCTTCCTTTAAAAAGCCCGAAGCTCGGATCAGGCCGAAGGCCAGCTCCGCGATCCTGAGCTGGACGGGGTCCCGGGAGATCCGGGTGGCCCCGGTGGCGATCTTGGAGGGGTCGCCGATAGAGTCCACGACAACGATATGATCCACCAGATACTGGGGGATGGAGATGCGGGGTGCGAGGGGATACGGAACGAGGTTATCCGTGACCGCCACCACCCGGCACGCGTACCGGGCGTCGTGGATCGCGTAGCCCAAGGACCCGCACGCGGTCTTGCCCGCGGAGCCGGTCATGTTCCCGAGCCTGTCGCAGGCCGGGGCGGCCAGGAAGGCCACGTCGATCCGCAGGCTCCCCTCTTCCACGGCCCGGGCCCGGCCTCCATGGCTCCGGATGACCACCGGGGCCTCGATCTCGCCCCGGGAGATTGCCTTGCCGACCTCGCCGCGGACCCCGGAGGTGTGCAGACGGGACACGACGCCCCGCCGGATGAATCCGGCTACGCAGTCCGCCTCGTCCCCCAGGGAGCTGGGAGCCAGGGTCAGGTTTCGGATGCCCATGGCCTCCGCCGCGGCCAGGACCTGCTCCACCACGGTATCCCCGTTACGCAGGTGGTGGTGGAAGGACACGGTCATGCCGCTTTCCAGGCCCGAGCGCTCGACGGCCGCGGCCAGGCTGGGCGCGACCTTATCCGTGGTCGGCGCCGGGACCCGGCGCTGGAAGGCCTTCGGAGTGTAGACGTAGGAGCCGTCCAGGCGGGAGTAGGCCCCCGCATAGGGTGCGAGGACGCCGAGCCCGGGGATCTCCCGGGGCACCCGCCGCCCTATGGAATTGGTCACGCAGTCGAGCTTCATGGTTGGGCGTCCTCCATGCCGGACAGGCGGGCGAGCTCCAGGGTCCGCTCCGCCTGGGCCACGACGGGGGCGTCGATCATGCGCCCGTCCAGGGCCACCACCCCGGCGCCCCG
>JBGSPT010000268.1:0-4763 GCA_041738475.1 Treponematales bacterium | reverse complement strand
AAGATCACCCCTGGATGGCCAGCTTCGGCACGGATCCCGACAGCTTCGCCATGGATCTCCACGAACTGCTCCGGGAGATCCATCGGGGCCGGGCGGGGGTGGAGCGGGCGCGGCCGAAGAGGGATCTCCGGGACGCCGCGGTATCTTGGGCGCGCCGCGCGGCCGAAACGCTCCGGGCGGCCTGGCATGAGGGTCTCTTCCGCAAGCACGCCCGGGCCGTGGCGGAAGCCTACGCCCGGGAGGGGGCGGAGCTTCCGGCCGCGGCCCACGGATACCTGGCGTTCCGAAGGTATCCGCGCCTGGCCGCCAGGTACCTGGACAGGGCCCGGGCCCTGGAGGAAGCCTGGGTCCCGGAAGCCCGTCCGTCCAACGACCTCGAGGCCGCCCTGTTGGCCCGGGATCCCCGGAGGATCGAGGCCGCCCTGGCCGCCCTCGATCCCGTCTGGGAGCGGGACCTAGCGGAGGCGGGTCTGGGAGCCCTGGCGGAGATCCTCGCGCGCCGGGGCAGGAAGGCCGAGGCCCGGTCCGTCCTCGAGCGCCTGTGGGTCCTGAATCCCGGCGCCCTTCCCAGGCGGGGGTTTTCGCTTCCCGCGGTCCTGAGGGTGGAAGCCTCCCCGGACCTGCCTTCCCGTACCCTGCGCTCCTTGACTCGCCGGCTCCGGAAGCTGGGGCTCGAGGAGGTCCGCTCCGCGCCCGCGGGAGACGATGAAGCGGGGGGCCCGGCTTTCGAGCTTCGCCTGAGGCTTGACGGAGCACGGGCTGACTATACCCTGGTCCGGCGCTCCTCCGGGGCGGTCCTGCGTTCGGGCTCCGTGTCCTTCGGGGAAGCCGGCTACGAGGCGTACGAGGCGGCGGAGTTCGTGTTCAGGGAAGTGAACAGTGGACAGTGAACGGTGGACGGGAGTGGTTTCCGGGTACCGTAAGATCCAACGCTTCGGCATGGACGGTCTCTGAAGTCCATCAATTACTTCTGTCCACTGTCCACTGTACACCGACCACCGTTCACCGTTTACCGTTCACTGTCCACCGCCTATACTGTCTTCGATGAAACGTGCCGCCTGGATCCTGGCCGTCCTCTTCGGGGCCGCTTTTCTCGGGGCCATACTCATGAACGCGCGGCTGGTGGAGCAGAGCCGCAGAGCCTTCGCCGGGGGCGTTTTTCGGGAGATCTCAAAGATCCCCAAGGCCCGATACCACCTGGTCCTTGTCATCCCGGACGACGACGATTCCTTCTTCTCGGGACTCGAGGAAGGGGTTCGGGCCGGCGCCCGGGACGCGGACACCGCCGTGCAGGTTTTCCAGTACGCGGCATCCTCCTCCGCGGAGGCGGAGAGGTACTTCGAGATCGCCCTGGGCGCCGGGGCGGACGGGCTCATCATGTTCAGCTCCCGGGGGGATCCGGTCCTGGGACGGGTCGCACGGGCGGCCCGGGGGGGCGTCGTCTTCGTCCCGGTGGGTACGGACCTTCCGGAGGGAAGCCCTCCGGGATTCATAGGGTCGGCGTCCCTGCTCCAGGGATTCGAGGGGGGGAAGCGGATCTGCGCCGTCCTGGGTTCCTCCGCGCGCATCGGGGTCATCCTGCCCGCGGGCGGTACGGGCCCCGAGGAGGAGGAACCTCTCTTCCGGGGCCTGTCCGCCTCCATCCAGTCCTTTCCGGGAGCCCGGGTGGCCGCCCTGGCCCGTGCCCGGCCGGGAACCCTGGCGGGGGAGGAAGCCGCGTCGGCCATGCTCGGCGAAGAACCTTCGATCAACGCGATCTTCTGCGCCAACTCCCGGGACACCATGGGCGTGGCCCAGGTGGTCGTGGATCTCAACCGGGTGGGCGGCATCCTGGTGGTGGGGGCGGACGAGACGCCCGAGATCCTCCGGTACATCGAGAAGGGGGTGGTCGCGGCCAGCATCGTCCGGGACTCCAAGTGGATCGGTCGGGAGGCGGTGCGCGCCTTCGCCCGCATCAAGGACGGGGGCGCGCCGGGCGAGCCCGTGGAAGCGGGCTTTTACGTGCGCACCGCCGAGGGGTGGTCCCCGTGAGACGGGCCGGCGTCCGGGGCAAGATCATCCTCAACTCCGCCCTGGTCCTCCTGATCGTGGCTTCCGCGGTCCTGTACGCGGGCCTCGCCTCGGTGGAGCTAGCCCGGAGCGTGGAGATCCTGTTCCGAAACAATCGGCTCATGGAGGACATCCGGGACTCCCTGGACCGGACCGACGCGAGTCTGACGGTCTACCTGTCCACGAAGAGCTCCGACGCCCTCAAGGACTACATCAAGTACTCCACGCGTCTTTCCGAGGACGCCCGCCGCTTGAACCGGGATATCCGGGCGGACGAGGTCCTCCTCCTGGAGCGGGGCCTTGCGGGCCTGCTGGACTCCTTCCTGGCCGACGCGGAGGCATCGGTGGCGGCCAAACGGGGCCGGGACGTGGCGGCATACACGGAGCGCTTCGAGAGCGCCGAGCGGACCCTGGATCTGGTCATGTTCCTGATCGACCGGATCGAGGGATACTTCATCTCCGACTCCCTGGCCGCCTTCTCGGGTTTCAATTCCCGGGTGACCTCCGTCCTGGTATCCAACGCGGTCCTGGTGGTCTGCGCCACCCTCATGGGCATGGCCATCCTGGTGAGTTTTTCCTTCCGGCTGACCGGACCCCTGGCCGAGTTGGCCAGGGCGGCAGAGGCCCTGGGCCGGGGGGACTATGACCACGATCTTCCGCCCCCGGGGCCGCCCGACGAGATCGGCGTCATGGCCGCCTCCTTCGCCAGCATGCGCGAGTCCGTACGCCGTGCCTTCGAGGAGCAGAGGGCGAAGGCTGACCTGGAACGGAGCCTCATGGAAGAGAGGGTCCGGCTCCTGGACATGGATCACAAGCTGAAGGACGCGGAGCTCCTGGCCCTCCAGACCCAGATCAATCCCCACTTCCTTTTCAACACCCTTTCAGCGGGCCAGCAGCTCGCCCTTTCGGAGGGGGCGGAACGGACCGGGGACTTCATGGAAAACCTGGCGGCCTTCATCCGCTACGCCCTGAAGCCGCCTTCCCGGTCCGTCCGTGTATCGGACGAGCTGGAATGCGTTCGGCGCTACATCTGGCTTCTGCGCCTCCGGTTCGGGGAGCGGTACCGATTCGAGGTGGATGCGGATGAGAGGTCCCTGAACGTCGAGACTCCCGCCCTGGTGCTCCAGCCCCTGGTGGAAAACGCGGTGGGGCACGGACTCCGGGACCGGGAGGAGGGCGGTACCGTCCGGGTTTCCGCCCGGGTGGAGGGGAGGGAAGCGGTCCTTACCGTGGAGGATTCCGGCAGCGGCATGAGCCCCGAAGAGACCGCGAGGATCCTGGAGGAGTCCGCCGGGGACGGGGCTTTCCCGGCCGGCATAGGCCTGCGGAACGTCATACGCCGCGTATCCCTGGCCACCGAGGGGCGCGGCCGGGTGGAGCTGGAATCCTCGGAGGGGGCCGGAACGGCGGTCCGGATCCGCCTGCCCCTGGACGGAGGGGGATCGTGAAACGCGTGCTGGTGGTGGACGACGAACGCCCGGTGGTGGAAACCATCGAGCTCATGGTCCGGCGGGACCTGTCCGGGGAGTTCCGCATAGTCGGAGAAGCCTCCTCGGGGCGGGAGGCGGTGGAGAAGGCCGCGGCCCTGGCCCCGGACATCGTGCTCATGGACGTCTGGATGCCCGGGGTCTCCGGCCTGGACGCGGTCCGGGAGATCCGGGCCCGGGGGCTTCCCTGCGTCTTCATCCTGGTGACGGCCTACGAGAGGTTCGACATCGCCCGGGAGGCCATGGAACTGGGCGTCCTGGACTATCTCCTGAAGCCCGTGGCCCGGGACAAGCTGGCCGCGGCCCTCCGGGCGGCGGCGGCCTTCGCGGACCGCAGGTTCGAGCTGGAGCGGCGGGAGATGGAGCACCGGGAACGGGAGGAGCGCCTCAGGTCCTTCGTGGAGGAGGCGTTCCTGGGGGCGGTGATGTCCGGGGATCCCGACGGCTTCGATCCGGATCCATACAGGGCCGCCCTGGGCATTCCGGGCACCCGGGCGGTGGTCGGAGCCGCGGCCTTCCTCCCGCCCCCGGGCTCCCCGGACCCCAAGGGGGAAGTCCGCGCCCTGCACGAGGCGTTTCGGCAGGCGGTCCGATACAAGACCCGCGCCTTGGCGGGTCCCCTGCGGTCCGGTTTTTCCATCCTCCTGTTGCCGATCGAGGATCCGGAGCAGGAGAACAAGGAGGCTGCCGCGCTCAGGAACGCCCTGGAACAGGCTTTCGAATTCGAGTTGTCCCGGGGGCTGTTGCGCTTCGGCTTCGCTTCCCCCTCGCCCCTGGCCGATGCGGCGGGGGCCTGGATCCGGACCTACCGGGAAACCCTGGGCATAGGAACCACGGACGGGAAAGCCCGGCCGGGAAAGGCCGCCGGTGACTTCGAGCCGACCGAGGCAGGGACAGCGGCGGGGGTCCGGGGGGAGGACGAGCGGACGTTCCTGGAAACCCTGTCCTCCGGAGACTCCGCCCGGGCTCGGCCGGCCCTGGACCGGATCTTGGAAGGCCTCCGGGGCCGGGGGGAACCGCTCCTCTGGGAACGATACCGCTTGATCGGCCTCTTTGCGGCCGCGTACAGGGATTTCGAGCTCCGCGGCTTCCTCGGTTCCGAGGAGGCGTCCCGGCTCCTGGACCTGGAGGACCTTCGCACAGTCCCGGGGGCCGAGGGCCTGGCCGAAGCTGCCCGCGCCAGGATGCCTGCCCTGGCCGCGGCGGCGGAACGGGCGCCCCGCTGGT
>JBGSPT010000238.1:0-2626 GCA_041738475.1 Treponematales bacterium | reverse complement strand
GCCGGCCATGCCCAGGCGGTCCCCGCAGCCGATGGTGGTCCGTTCGCCCCGGAGGGAGGCGGGGGCCAGGGAGGGCAGGCGCTCCTTGAGCGCCAGATAATTTTCCCAGGACCGCGGTCCCTCCAGGACCTTCCAGCCCGCGGCGGAGAAGCGGTCCCCCTCGAAGCCGGCAGGAATCTCTTCCCTGGACAGGACGAGGAGGCGTTTGCCGTCCCGCTCGTTCATCGGCGCGTCCGTGGCGTCCGGCCCGCCCGTGCCCGCCAGCAGGAAGCGTAGGCCTCCCGCCGCGAAGAGGGATCTCGGGTAGTAGAAGACCCCGCCCCCCAGGTCCGTACGGCCGTAGGCACGCTCCCGATGGGCGGCCAGATCCTCGGGCTTCACGTCCAGCAATCCCTGCCGGCTTAAGGCCGCCAGGAGGAGCTCGCGGTTCCTTCGTATCCTCAATTCATTCAGTTCCATAGGTTTGGACTCTCCTTGCACAGTCTTCTCCCGCCTCGCGGGACCGGCCTGCGCCGTTCCCGCGTCGCCGAAGGCCGCGGCCTGCCGCGGTCCGGGGATCAGCCTTGGACTCCCAGGTCGATGCCGAAGTACGAGGCGGCGTTCCGGAAGCAGACGTCCTTGACCAGGTTCCCCGCCGCCTCGAGGTCCGGGGGGATCTCCCCCCGGTCCATCCATCCCCCCACGAGATTGCAGAGGATCCGGCGGAAGTACTCGTGCCGGGGATAGGAGAGGAAGCTCCGGGAATCCGTGAGCATCCCCACGAAGGCCGACAGGAGGCCCATGCTGGCAAGGGCGGTCATCTGCCGCTCCATCCCGTCCTTCTGGTCGTTGAACCACCAGCCCGATCCGAACTGGATCTTCCCGGCGATCCGGCCGTCCTGGAAGGCCCCGGCCATCGTCGCCAGGACCTCGTTGTCCCGGGGGTTGAGGACGTAGAGGATGGTCTTGGGCAGGCGCTCGTCCCGGTCCAGGTCGGAAAGGAGCCGGGCAAGGCCTTCCGCTTGGGGCCAGTCCCCGATGACGTCGTATCCCGTGTCGGGCCCGAGGGCGGCGAACATCCGGAAGTTGGCGTTCCGCAGGGCCCCCACGTGGAGCTGCATGGTCCAGCCCGCCTCGGCGTCCATGCGCCCCAGGTCCGTGAGCAGGGCGCCCCGGAAGGCCAGGATGTCGACGTCCGAGGGCCTGCGGCCGGCTTTAGCTTCCTTGAGGATCCGGTTCCGGTCCGCGGGGGACGCCGAGGGGGCGGGCACGAACTGGAGGCCGTGGTCCGAGATCCGGCAGCCCCGGGCATGGAAGAAGTCGTGCCGGTTTTTGAGGGCCGCGACCAGGGAGGGGTAGTCCGTGACCGGGACCCCGGAGGCGGCCTGCAAGGCGGCGATCCAGGCGTTCCAGCGCTCGGGGTTCTCCAGGGCGTGGGCCTTGTCGGGCCGGAAGGCGGGGAGGACCTTGACCGGGAAGGACCCGTCCGCGGCGATGGCCGTGTGGTGCTCCAGGGAATCCGTCGGGTCGTCGGTGGTGCAAATCCCGGCGACGCCGAAGCGCCGCACCAGGCCCCGGACCCGATAGTCCTCCCGGGCCAGAAGGGCGTTGCAGCGGTCGTAGATCCCGTCCGCGGACTGTCCGTCCAGGAGTTCGTCGATCCCGAAGACCCGCTTGAGCTCCAGGTGGGTCCAGTGGTAGAGGGGATTGCCCAGGGTCCGGGGCACGGTCCGGGCCCAGGCCCGGAACTTCTCCCGGTCCGGGGCGTCCCCGGTGATCAGGTTCTCGGGAACCCCCGCGGTTCGCATCGCCCTCCACTTGTAGTGGTCCCCACCCAGCCAGACCCGGGTGAGGTTCTCGAAGCGGGTGTTCTCGGCGATCTGGGCCGGGGGCACGTGGCAGTGGTAGTCGAAGATCGGCATGCCCTCGGCGTGGTCGTGGAAGAGGGCCCGGGCGTTCTCCCCGGAAAGGAGGAAGTCCTCGTGGGTGAAGCTTTTCATGTCAGATGTTCTGGACCAGGTAGCCGCCGTCCACGGGCACGGTGATCCCGGTCACGAAGCCCGCGGCCTTGTCGGAGGCCAGGTAGAGGCTGATCCCCGCGATCTCCGAGACGTCCCCGAAGCGGCCGAAGGGGGTGTGGGCGATGACGTCTTTGCCCCGGGGGGTGAGGTCCCCGGTCTTCTCGTCCACCAGGAGGGCCCGGTTCTGGTTGCCCAGGAAGAAGCCCGGGGCGATGGCGTTGACCCGGATGCCGTGCGGGGCGAACTCCTTGGCGCAGGCCATGGTCAGGTTCATGACTCCCGCCTTGGCCGCGTCGTAGGCCCAGACCCCGGACAGGGGGATGTAGGAACCCATGGACGCCATGTTGAGGATGTTCCCCTTGATGCCCTTCTCGATCCAGAAGGCCGCGGTCACCTTGGTGGGGATCACGAGGCCGGCCACCAGATTCAAGCGGAGGATGTCCTCGAAGAGGGGCACGTCGATCTCCAGGAAGGCGGACTTGCCCTTGTTCCCTCCCGCGGCGTTCACCAGGACGTGGGGCCCGCCGAGCCCCGCGGCGGTGGCCTCCAGGGCCTTCCGAACCGAGGGCTCCGACAGGGCGTCAACCTCCACGGGCAGGATGCGGTCCGCGGCGTCCGAAAGTCCG
>JBGSPT010000230.1:0-3306 GCA_041738475.1 Treponematales bacterium | reverse complement strand
GGCGGCCGTTTCGCGGCGGGCCTGTCCGCGGCGATCCGGACGGAAGCCCTGACGGGCGCTTTCGCCCTGGACGGAACGATTCGGACGGCCATGGAAGCCCGGATATTCCTGGCCCCCCTGGCCCTGGGCCTGTCCCTGGGCGCCGATTTCGACGAAGGCGGCCTTTCCGCCCTCCGCCCCGGCCTGGAACTTTCCCTTACGTTCTGAAATCCGACCCGAGGAGCCCCCATGGTACCCGTGTCCCTGGTACGCTGCGCTTCCTACGATCCGGACACCCTCAAGGCCGCCGCGGCCCGGGCCTTCGACCTGGCGGGAGGCCCGGAAGTCTCGGGCAGGACCGTGCTCCTGAAGCCCAATCTCCTCAACGCCAGCCCCCCGGACAGGGCCGTGACCACCCATCCGGAGGTCCTTCGCGCGGCGATCCGGCTATTCCGGGATCTGGGAGCCGCCCGGGTCCTGGTGGGAGAATCCCCGGGTTGGCAGAGCACGGCGATGGTGGCCGCCAGGACGGGCGCCCGGGCTGTGGTCGACGAGGAAGGGGCCGAGTGGGCGGACTTCAACGAATCCGTCGTCCTGGAGCTTCCCCGGGGCAGGGTCGTGAAGCGCTTCGAGGTGGCCCGGGCCGCGGCGGAGGCGGACATCCTGGTCAGCTTGCCCAAGCTCAAGACCCATAAGCTCCTGTACTTCACCGGGGCCGCGAAGAACCTCTTCGGCATCGTGCCGGGCCTGGGCAAGAGCCGGTACCATCTGCGGTTTCCCGAGCGCCGGGAGTTCGGCGCCATGATCACGGACCTGGTCCTGGCAGCCAAGCCCGCCTTCGCCCTGATGGACGCCGTCGTGGGCATGGAAGGCCCGGGCCCCGGGAACGGAACGCCCCGGCCCCTGGGCTGGCTGCTCGCCTCGCGGGACTGCCTGGCCCTGGACTGGACGGCCTCGGGGTTGATCGGGTACGAGCCCGGGGACATCCCCTACCTGGCGGACGCCCGGGACCGGGGCATCCTGGCGCCCGGGGACATCGAGGTCCGGGACCTCGACCCCGACAGGGAGCGCGTGCAGGACTACAAGCGGATCCGCGTTCCCCACGACACCGATTTCTTCCGGGCCAGGCTTCCCGCCCCGGTCCACCGGATCGCCCGGAACCTGGCCGTGGAGCGCCCCGCCTTCTCGGACCGCAGGTGCATTGCCTGTGCGGGCTGCGTCAAGATCTGTCCGGCCGGGGCCCTGTCCTTCCGGGCGGGCAAGAAGGCCCCGGTGATCGACTACTCCGCCTGCATCCGATGCTACTGCTGTCACGAGATCTGTCCGGCGGACGCGATCAAGCTGGTGCGACGTCCCTGGTGAAGCGGCGGCGATCCGGGCGGGACGGCTAGGATACGGCTCCGAAGTTCATGAACAGGTAGGGGAGCCGCTTCCGAAGGACGTCGTAGGAGAAGAAGCGGCTGCCCAGCTGATAATTGTGCTCCGCCCATTCTTCGCGCATACCGGGATCCGCCAGGAGCTCCGCGGTCTGGCTCACCGTATCCCGGGTGATGTAGCCGTCGATGGACACCACCTTGAAGCCGATGGGATCGATATCCTGGGCGTAGATGGCGTACTGGTTCACCAGGATGGGCTTCCGGTAATAGACGGCCTCCAGGAAGGCGTTCCCGAACCCCTCGTAGGTGGAGGGATAGGTCACGAAATCGCAGGCCACGTAGGCGTCCCAGAGGCTGTAGATCTTCCCTCCGTCGGGCCGGGTACCCCTCTCGGGGGCCAGGAGGTCCGGCCGGATGAGAAGGGGCACCTCCAGGAGGGCGGCGTAGTCCACGATCCGGTTGAAGTAGGCGTTTCCCTCGTCCAGTTCCGGATGGGAGACCAGGATCTTGCCCCTCCCGGAACCTTCGGGCGATCTGTTGAACCGGGCGACCAGCTCGATGGCATTCTCGATGCCCTTCCGCGCCACGATGCGGGTGGGCTGGAGGAAGATGACGTCGTCCTCGGAAAGCCCGAAGTCCCTGCGGAAGGTCGCGTTGTAGGCGTCGGGTTTCACGGGTTCCGCATGGAAATCCCAGACGTTCGGGATCATGAACGAGGAGAGGCCGCAGCGGAAGGCCAGCTGCTGGCGGGCCTCGGTGTTGATCACCACGTGGGAGATGGAATGCAGCTTGGGCGGGAAGGACCTGCCCAGGTAATCCTCCGCGCAACCCGTGAGGAACCGGGGCCGCTCCCAGAAGAAGTCGTGGTGGTGGGCTATGGTGGGCATCTCCGTCTCGGCCACCAATTCCGTGATGGCCAGACCCAGGGGGATGTGCATGGGTATGGCCAGGGCGTTCTCGGGGATGATGAGGTCGATGCCGAAGTCCTCGATGAACTTGTACATCGCCGCCTTGATCCCCCCCTTTATCTCCCCCACGTCCGCGGTCAATCCCCGCCGGCGGGAGGCGTCCCGGAAAATCTCCTTGTGGAGGGAGTGGATCTCGGGCTGGAGGAAATAGGCGGCCGGTACGACCCGGGAGCGATCGGGATGCCAGTCGGACAGGCCGGAGAAGAAATAGGTTTCATATCCCAGCTCCGTGAGCACGTCGTCCCATTTCCGGGTCTCCAGGGAGACTCCGTCGGTCCCCTGAAGACGGGTAGCAATAAATCCGATCCTCTTGATATCCCGGGCCTTGGTCAGGTACATCGCTCAACCTCCAAGTACTTTGGAATTCCCAAGGAGAGGCCGCCCCGCGGCGGATCCCTGGAAATCTTCCGACTCTTATACTATCGGAGTGACCGGACGGGGATGCCAGGGTCTTTTACCCGGGAATGCCGCCGGGACCGCGGGGCATGCACAGGAAGGGATCCCTTCCGCCCAGGCGGAATACGGAGCGCGCTGCCCAGAAGGTCGGAAGCACCGTATCCGGAAGGATGCCTTCCACCCGGGGATCCCCGGCCCGGAGCCGGAGGGACCGGGGGTCCCCGGCGAAGAGGGCCGTGAGGAAGCCTTCCGACCCGGCGGGGGCTACATCGTTCAAGAGGTCGTTGCCCACGTAGACCGCCGCCTCCGGTCGGATCCCCCGGCTTTCGAGGGTCAGGGCAAGGATCCGGAAGAGTTCGGGGTCGGGTTTAGCCCGGCCCAGGCGCCAGGACCAGACGCGCAGATCCGGATCGAAGCCCAGGGTGTCGAGGCTTTTCCCGAAGGCGGCCTCCAGGGCGGGCTCCGTATAGTACTGGGCGTTCGAGACGAGCCCCAGGAACAGGCCGAAGCCGCGGGCGGATTTCAGAAGCTCCGCGGCCCCGGGCATGGGGGCGGCGGGATTCAACGCCGCCTCCCGGGCCGCCCCC
>JBGSPT010000202.1:0-10428 GCA_041738475.1 Treponematales bacterium | reverse complement strand
GGCGAATCGAAGGCCGCGGCCGATTCGAATCTCGGTATCCCCGAATAAGCCAGGAGTACGACGATGGAGTACAAGGAAATTCCCGCATCCGAGGCATACCAGCTGCAGAATCCCGGGGGCCTGGTCCTTGTCTGCACCCGGGGCCCCGACGACCGCTTCGACCTGGCCCCGGCGGCCTGGTGCTGTCCCCTGGACTACGAGCCCGTCTCGAAGCTGATCCTGGTCCTCGATACGGGGCACCGGACCTACGCGGACCTCTCGGACTCCGGGGAGTTCGCCGTAGCCTTGCCGACCCGGGAACAGCTGGATTTGGTGAAACGGTCGGGCTCGATCTCGGGGCACGATACGGACAAGTACGCGGAGCTCGGGATCGCGTACTTTCAGGCCCGTGAGGTCGACGTCCGCATCCCCGAGGGCGTCGCTGGCTGGCTGGAGTGCCGGCTGTCCCGTATCGTTGTGGAGGGGACCTCCGGGGTCGTGATGGGGGAGGTCCTGCGCGCGGCCGCGGTTCAGGACGCCTGGAAGCGCCGGATCCACTACGTCCGGGAGGGCCTTCTGTTCGCTCCGGGCGAAACCGTATAGGTTCCTGGGGCCCCGCCTCCCGAGCTCAGCGCTTCAGTCGGGTCTCGACGTAGATCCCGTCCCGGTAGACCTCCTCCTTCACCGGGACACCGCCCTCGAAGAAGGTCTGGACCCCCTGCTTCCGCCCTTCCGCGAAGGTCACGGTCGAGGAGACGGACCCGTCCTCTTCATACCAGGTCCACAGGCCCGACCGAAGGCCCTCTCGGCATTCCCCCTCCACGAGGAGTATTTCCCCGGGGGCGTAGGTCTTCTGAGGTCCCTCCAGCCGGCCTGCGGAGAAGGTCGACAGGCTCAGGGGGCTTCCGTCGGGGTAGTAGGCCTTGACCTCTCCGCTGAGCAGGCCGTCGGCGTAGGCCGCTTCCAACCGGCCTCCGTCCGCCGTCGAGGTCCGCAGGATCCCGCTGCCGTCCCGGATCTGCCGATTTCCGTCTTCCAGATAGTACTCCCTGAGGAACTCCCGTCCGTCCGCATGCTCGAAGACCCTCTTCGGCTTTCCGCTTTCGTACCATTCCCGCCAGATCCCCGCCTTCCGGCCGCCCTCCACGGCTCCCTCCACCGCGATCCTTCCATTATCGTAGCGTTCCACGTAGCGTCCCATCCCGTCCACGACGGTCTCCCGGCCGCCGACGCGCTGGTACGCGATCCGCTCCTCTCCGTCCGTGAACTCCTTGCGCAGCTCGAGGGTCCCGTCCTCGGAGTAGGACTCCCAAACGCCCGAGGGGTCCCCCATCTCGAAGGCGGTCCTCGCGAGCAGGGAACCCGAGTCGGAGCGGATCTCCCAGGCGCCGTGCTGGAGATCCAGGAGCATGGGGCCTCGGGCGCTGAGTTCGCCGTTCGGATAGTACTCCTCCCAGACTCCGGTCTTGCGGTCGTACTCGTAGGCGCCCTTCGTGCGGAGCTTCCCGTCGGGGTAATACTGTTCGTAGGGCCCGTGGAGCAGGCCGGCCTTCCAGGTCTTGCGCTCCGACACGGTGCCGTCCTCGGCGTAGTGCACGGACCGGCCTTCCGGAAGGCCCCGGCGGAACTCCAGCTCCGCCAAGGGGACCCCGTTTTCGTACCAGTACTTCCACGCTCCATGGGGTTCGTTCCAGTCCAGGGCTCCCTCGTACTTCCGGGCGCCCGAGTCGTAGACGTCCCGGGCCGTTCCTTCGCTATGGGTCGCCACGTATACCGGGAGGGCCAGGATGGCCAGGAAGGGAAGGGCCGTGGCCAGGGCCTTGCGGGGAGGATAGGGGGGGAGAAGGGGACGGACATAGCCGTCCGAGGGGAATTCCTCCGCCGCGGCGGCGGCCTCTCCCTCCGGAGCCGCGGGGACCACGGAGAACTTCCAGGCCTGGAGCACCGCCAGGGCGTAGAACAGCAGGTCGATGGGGCTGAAGGATTCGGCCAGGATGCCGGGAACCTGGGCCGGTCGAAGGGAAAGCAGGGTATCCAGGAGGCCCGCCCCGGACTCGGCCAGGTAGAAGCCGACCTGGGACAGGTAGTTCCCGAGGACGCAGCCCGCGAGGGCGAACCCGACGGCCAGGATCCGGAAGGCCCTCCCGGATCCCTGGCCGAACCAGCGGACGGAGACCCCCACGAGGGCGCCCACCGCCACGGCCATGTAGCCGATCTGGTACTTGGTCAGCACCGTGATCGCAGCCCAGGCAAGGGCGGAGAGCGCGGCGGCATCGAAGGCCCCGAGTGCGGCAAAGAGGTAGCTCTTTTCGGGATCGCGTCGGGTCGAGTCCATGGGATCTCCTTCATCGGGATCGGGAAAAGTATATCGCGGACGGACTCCGCCGAGCACCTTTCGGATATCGGCTCAGGCGGACACCCGTCGGACGTCCCCTCCCTCAGTCCTCCTCGTCCTCCCCGTCCTCCTCGGGTCCCAGGAAGGTCGGGTCCACCGAGGAAGCCTTGTCCCGGACGGCCTGGGAAAAGGTGAACTTCGGGGCCAGGCAGGCGGGTTTGGCGGGGATGAGGAGCTCCTGGCCTGTCCGAAGGTTCTTGGTCAGCCGCGCCTTGCGGGCGGCCTGGTAGCGCAGACTGGCGCTGCCCAGCTTGCCCACCGAGACCCGCTCGCCCAGGAGCATGCCGGTCTCCACCATGGAAAGGTAGTCCTCGATGAGGCCCCGGGCGGCCAGCTGGGTGACCCCGTTCTTCTTGGCTATGTACCCGATGATGGCCTTGGAGGTGAACTGGTCCACCTCCGCCACGGGTTCCAGGGAATGGGTGCGGTTGAGCTTGACGAATCCGTTGGTGAGGTAGATGGTCGCCTCCCGGATGCGCCGCTCCTGGTCGTCCGCGGAGAGCCCTTCGGGGCAGACGGCGATCCGGAAGAGGGCCGAGGACCGTTTCACCGGGCAGCCTTCGAAGACCGCCGCCTGGTCCAGCCGGATCGGCCCGGCAAGGCTCGCCTTGTCGCCCCGCACCAGTTCCGGAACGTCCGTGCGGAGCTTGATGGAGGCGTACTCGAGCCACCGGCTCTTGCCCCGGACGGGACCCAGGCTGATGAGGGAGCCCGAATAGGTCAGGAGGACCGCCCCCCGCGGGTCGTCCCTGCCCAGCTCCGGGACGAGCTCCATGCCCAGGGAGCCGATCTGTCCCGTGAAGAGCCGGTACTTTTCCTCCCAGATCATCGCCAGCCGGTCGCGGGTCTCCTCGCTCCCGGGCAGGCCTGTATCCTGTATCAGCGAGAGCAGCTGCTTCCGTATGGCTTCCGGAAGGTCGTCGAATCGGGTTTCCTTCATCCGTTCCCCCTCCGCGGGCGCGTGTCCGGTTTCCCGGGGAATACGCCGCCGCAATCTACGGCCTTATCATACCACGAAATCCGAGGTTTTTCATTTTTTCTCGAAAAATACCGTGAAAAATTCAAAAATATGCGGTATCTTACCCTCGACAGGAGGAACACATGAGCACATTCGATACCTTGGAGCCCATCATCCAGGACCATATCCGGCAGATCGCGAAGACTTCGGGACTCGCGCCGGGTCCGGAAACCTACGAGATGATGGCGGACGCCTGGCTGGAAAAGAAGACCTGCTTCGAGGAGGCCCTGGCGGACAACGACATGGAGGAGGTCTCCTTCTTCGGCCGCGCCGAGGCCCGGGGAGCCCTGATCCTGACCTATTCGGGGTCCCTCCTCAACATCGGGCCCCAGGTCGACGGCCTGCGGCGCTGCGAGTACACTTCCATCGGCATGCGAACCGACGTACCCGGGTCCGCCGTGGAGGAGGCTTCCGTCCTGGAGGCGGACCTGGAGGCGGACGAGCCGGCCCGGTTCGAGAAGGGGCCGATCAAGTCGAGCTCCCCGGTCTTCAAGATCGCGGTGGCCAAGGCCAAGTTGGCCGCGGAGGAGGAGGAGGCCTTGCTGACCCAGGTTTCCCAGGAGCTGGCCGAGGATTTCGTGGAAGTGAACAAGACCGTCATCGAGTGAGCCGGAAACCTTGACCACCTCCGCGCGAGAAGCGATCCTGGCGGCCTTCCGCCGCCGGGGTCTGCCCGACAGGGACGAGTACCTGGAACGGGTGGACGACGCCTCCGCCGCCCTAGACTCCGAGGGCGGCGCGGTACGGCCCCGGGACGCCCGGGGCCTGCCGGGGGGCCTGGTGCGACTGGCCGCGGACGCTCCGACCATCCTGCTGCCGGACCTCCATGCCCGGTCGGACTTCCTGGTCAGCGTCCTTCTGCAGCCCCTTCCGGAGGGACAGACGGTCCTGGACGCCCTGGGGGAGGGGGCACTGCAGATCCTCTGCCTGGGGGACGGCTTCCACGCGGAGGCCCGGGCCCTGGACCGGTGGAAGCGGGCCTACCAGGAATTCGCCGGGGGCTACGCGAAGCACAGGGCCATGGACCAGGAAATGCGGGAGAGCCTTTCCCTCATGGAGATGGTCCTGGTCTGCAAGGCGGCCTTCCCGGAGCGTTTCCATTTCCTCAAGGGCAACCACGAGAACGTTCTCAACGAGGAGGGAAACGGGAACCACCCCTTCCGGAAGTTCGCCCTGGAGGGAATGATGGTCACCTATTGGCTGGAGCGCTTCTACGGCCGGGACTTCCTGGAGCGCTACGCGGGATTCGAGAGACGGCTGCCCCTCTTCGCCGCGGGCCCCCGTTTCCTCGCGTCCCACGCGGAGCCCCGGAGGGCCTATTCGGAGCGGGAGCTGATCGACGCCCGGCTGGACCCCGATACGGTCCTGGGTCTGACCTGGACGGACAACGGCGAGGCGGATCCCGGTGCCGTGCGAACGCTCCTGGACCGGTTCCTCCCGGGCGTTCCGGGGGCCCGGTACTTCACGGGGCACAGGACGATCCGGGGAGCCTACCGGGAGCTGTCCGGGGGACGGCACCTGCAGATCCACAACCCGGACAGGTTCGCGGTCGCCTGGATCATGCCGGGCCGGGACTTCGACCCGGATCTGGACATCGGCGAGATGCGGGACATCGGCGCGGACCTGCGAAAGGTCCACGGCGGGGATTTGAAGAAGATCCACGGCGTGGACTTGAAAAAAGCCCTCGGCATGGACGCGAAGAAGTCCGCTAGATAGGAGTTCGATATGGCCGTTTTTCCCGAGCTGATCGGCAAGTACCCGATCGAGTCCCTGGTGGCCAAGGGCGGCATGGGGGCCGTGTTCAAGGCCCTGCACCCGACCTTGAAGCGCCACGTGATCATCAAGAAGCTCACCATGAGGGGCAGCGCGACGATCACCGAGCGCTTCAAGCGGGAAGCCCGGATCCTCATGGACTTCAAGAACGACCACATCGTCCGGGTCTTCGACCACTTCAAGGAAGGAAGCTCCCATTACATCGTGCTGGAATACGTGGACGGCATGTCCCTGGACCAGCTGATCAAGCGCCAGCGGAGCCTCTCCAGCGAGCTGGCCTTGGTGATCTTCCTGGACGCCTGCCGGGCCCTCCAGTACGCCCACGGGATGGGGGTGATCCATCGGGACATCAAGCCCGGGAACATCCTCATTTCCAAGAAGGGGGAGGTGAAGCTCGCGGACTTCGGGATCGCGGCCTCCGAGGAGGAGGACGATTCAGGGCTGACCAAGGAGGGGATGACCCTGGGCACCCCCTCGTACATGCCCCCGGAGCAGATCGAAAACTCCAAGAACGTGGACCGCAGGGCGGACATCTACGCCATGGGCATCATGCTCTACGAGATGGTGACCGGGAAAAAGCCCTACCCCGGGAATTTCGCCCCCGAGACGGTGGTCCTGATCCAGAAGGGGAGGTACCGTGCCGCAGGCAAGGTGAATCCAAAGGTCCTGCCCTTCGTGGACAGGCTGATCAAGAAACTCATCAAGCCGGACCCCCGAAAGAGGTTCCAGTCCATGGACGGGGTCATCAAGGCGGTCGAGAGGTTCCTGTCCCGCTACTCCGTGGAAACCCTGCGGGGGGTCATGGCGGACATCCTGGCAGGGAAATGCCAGGACGAGCCCCGGTATCGTCCCGCCCCGAGGAAGCGCTTCCTACTGGCGGCTATCCTGATCCTGCTGGCGGGGATCGCGGCGGGGGGCTGGTACGCCTGGACGGAGGGGCTGGCCCACCGCTACCTGATGCCGGACCGATGGGGGGAACTGCGCCTGGTGGTCCGGGTGCCGAAATCCCAGGCGGAGGCCCAGGACATCTTCCTGCGGGCCCGGATCTTCCGGAACGACGGCAAGGAGATCCCCGAGGTCGAGGGAGTGCGGATCGTCCTCGCACCCGTCGAGACGGAGGGCGCGGACCCCTTCCACACCTTCGTCTCGAACCGCCTCTTCCTGGCGCCGGGACCCTACAGGGTCAAACTGACCGCGGACCAGGACTTGTATTGGGAGTCCTTCCATCTGACGCCCTATTCCATGGCCCCCGGGGACCAGGACGGCGCCCTCACCCTCCAGTTCCGCCTGGAAGACAGGCTTCCGCGGCCCCTGACGGTTCTCACAGAGGCCCGGGACGCCCTGTCCGGGGAGGTCCTGAAGACCGCGACCTTCTCGGTCTACCAGCGCGGTTCCTGGAGGACCCTGGAGGAACTCGAGGAGGGCAGCCTCACCAGCGGAGCGGTCTGGAAGTTCCGGGCCGACGCCCAGGGGTACTTCCCCGAGGTCTTTTCCCTGCGTATCGCCAACGCCCAGGAGCGTCTGCGCCTGGAGGCCCGGCTGGTGCCCCGGCCGGGCACCCTGGTGCTGGAAACCCCGGCGGGATCCTTCAAGCCGACCCTCAACGGCCTGGGCACGGCGGCCTCCGGAGGCCCGGGGCTGTTCCCGGTCCGGCTGGGTACCGTCAAGGAAGGCAGGGCGGAGTGGGAGCTTCCCGCGGGGTCCTACGAGCTGGGCCTGATCCGCGGGGGTACCGCGGGCCGGGCGGGATTCCGGCTGGAGCCGGGACGCACGGTCCGGGTGCGGGTATCCGAGGAAGACGGAACCCTGGGGTTCCGCATAGAGGAGTGATCATGTCACTTACATTGAAGCGCGCGGTCATGGCCGCACTGGGCGTCCTGGGAGCCCTGATGCTCTGGCCCGTCCTCCTGACGGTCCAGAGCGCTCAAGGAGCGTTCCCGAGCTACCTGGTCTTCTCCCTGGTCCAGGGCGTCTGTCTGGGCCTCGTATTCGGAGCCCTCTTCGGCTCCTTCGAGGGGATTGTCGTGTCCTCCCGGATCAAGGCCTTCCGGGGCCTGGGCTTCGGTGCCCTCTTCGGGGCGGCCTCCGGTGCCGCGGGGGTCCTGGCCGGACAGCTCTTCCTCTTCCTGGCGGGGGCGGCTCTCTTCCGGACGAACAGCGCCCGATTGGGCCTGGGACTCGCGGTGGCCAACGGGATCGCCTGGGCCATAGCCGGAACCTTCCTGACCATGATCGAGGGCCTTCGGGCCCGCTCGGGCAGGAAGCTTTTGATCGGATTCCTGGGCGGCCTGGCCGGGGGACTTGCGGGGGGTGCGATCCTCTCGGCCCTCCAGGTCCTGGCTCCCGGGGGGAGGTGGTCCCTTCTGGCGGGGCTGGCCGCCTTCGGCTTCCTCCTGGCCCTGTTCTACACCCTCTTCGAGAACCGCTTCCAGGCGGGAGCCCTGAAGCTCCTGAACGGGCCCCTGAAGGGCAAGGAGTACCCGGTGCTCAGCAGAAAGACCGTGCTGGGTTCGGACTCCGCCTGCGACATCGTCCTTTCGGGGTATCCCGGTGTCAGGACGGTCCACGCCACGGTGTTCCTGGAGAGCGGCAAGGTGTACGTGCGTCCGGCGGGTCCGGACGCCGGAGTCCTGGTCAACGACGGGCCCGCCGGGGACGCGGCCCTGAGGCCCGAGGACGTATTGGCCGTCGGGAAGGCCAAATTCCTGTACGGCTACTTCGTGTAACGCGGAATCGAGGATAGGGATCATGAGGATATTCCGGTACGGTTTCGCTCTCCTCCTTGCGGCCCTCGTGTCGGCCCAGGGCACGGCCCAGGGACTCGCCATCACCCAGATCGACACGGACCGGCTCCTGTTCGGCCAGTCCGTGCGTCTCTACCTATCCGCCCCCGGGGCGGCCGGTACGGAATCCCCGGAGATAGAGGTCTGGGAATCCGCCCCGGGGGGCGACTGGGTCCGCAGGCCCGTCACGGCGGTTTCCCGGGGGATCAACGACGCGGAGGGCATAGCCTTTTTCTTCCTCCTGGACAACTCCGGGAGCATGTGGACGGGCCTGGACGGACGGGAAGGAGCTTCGCCCGAAGGCCAGCGCATGACCCACGCCAAGGCCGCGGCCCGGGCCTTCCTGGCCGAGGCGTCCAAGAAAGACAGGGTGGGCCTGGGGGTGTTCAATACCCGCTATTGGAAGGCCGCGGATCCCGTGGAGGACTTCGAGAGAATATCCCGGGGCCTGGACGAGATCCGCAAGCCCGCCGCGGAGGACGCCTACACGGAGCTCTACCTCTCCCTGGACAGGGCTCTTACGGACTTTGCCCGGGTTCCGGGGCGGCGGGCCCTGGTGGTCCTCTCGGACGGGGAGGACTTCCCCTACCACGGGCGCACGGGAAAGCCCAACCCCGAGACCGGGACCCGTACCGCGGGGCCCGCGGAGGTCGTCGACAGGGCGGCCCGGGAGGGGATCACGGTGTACGTGGTGCGCTTCGGGAACGAGAAGGATCCCTCCCTGGGGGACGTGGCCGTCCGGACGGGCGGCAAGGTCTTCGACGCCTCGAACCGGGACGAACTGGCCGCGGTCTACTCCACGATCCGCGCGGACGTGCTCGCGGAGATCGCCGTGGACTATCGGGCGGGCATGGAGAGCGGGGATCGGCGGAACGTGAGGGCCGTGCTCAGGGCGGGTCCGGGGCGGGAGTTTTCCTCGGAACGGCATTATTATTCCGGCACCGTCCTGGGCTGGAACCGGGACATCCCGGGCTGGTATTACCCGGCCTTCCTGCTCGTGCCGGCCCTCCTTTGGCTGGCGCTTCTGTTCTTCAAACTGGAGAGGGAGACCACCGAAGCGGGGCTCCGTCTCCTCTACGGCCCTTCCGGGGGCGGCACCCGGGTCTTCACCCTGAACTCCCCGCAGACCGTGATTGGGTCCTCCAACGCCGCGGACTTCACGATCGGGGGGAACCCCTCCCTGCGGGAGCGGCACGCGACGATCCTCTTCGACGAGAAGCAGAACGCCTATACCGTGGTGGGGGACGGAAATCTCACGGTCAACAACCGGGAGGTCGACCGCAAGCGTCTGGAGCCCGGGGACGTCATCAACATGGCGGGCACCGTGGTGGTCTTCGACGACGCCCTGGTCAAGAAGACCCCCAAGGGGCGGCTGCCCCAGCCCTCCCGGCGGAAGAGCCTCTAAGCCCGCCCCGACCGCCGGACCCGAACGAGCACCTCGGCGGCCCCCGGGTCTGCCCGCACCCTGAGCACCCTCTCCGGGAGGTTCAGCTCGAAGCCTCCGCCTTCCACCTCCACCCGGCATCCAGCCGGGTAGTGGACGGAGGGCAGGAAGATCTCCGTAGGGGCGGTCACTTCGGGGTCCGGCCGGTAGCGGAACTCGAGAATGCCGGTCCGGGGGTCGAAGCGGAAGCGTTCCGGGATGCCGGCGGTTGCCCGGGGCCAGGGGCGGCAGAAGCCCCGAATCGCCCGGCCTCCCGCCTCCCGGGGGTCCGCCCCGGCGGGGAGGGGAAGGCGGGTCTGGTCCGCGGAGTAGATCGACAGGTCCTCCCCGTTCCAGCCGTCCCCCCGGGCATTCGTGTTGTCCGCCGTGTAGTTCCAGATCGTGGACGAGAGTCCCGCCGCGTCCAGGGCGTCGTGGTAGGCCCCCAGGGCCTCCTCGTGCTTCCGGAAATCCCCCGTCCTGTAGGCCCGGCCCCCGTCCAGGTCGAAGGGCAGGCCGAACTCCCCGAGCAGGCTCGGGATCCCCCCCATCCGCTCCCTCCCCCGCCGGACCACCCGCTCCAGGGCCTTTCGGAAATACCGCCGGAGGGCCTTCCTTCCCAGGACGATCCGGCCGTCCTCCCCGTCGTACCCGAGAAATCCGAACCACCTCTTCAGCGTCAGCGTCAGGGCATCGTACCAGTGCTCCGCGTTGACCGCCGCCGGATCGTCCGCGGAGCTCCAGGCCGGGGGCTGGTCCATGGGCACGGTCTCCAGGAAGAGGAGAAATCGCCGGCCGTTCTCCGCGGCCTCCCGGACTTCCCGGATGTACCTTTTGGCGAAGGGCTTGAGGCAGTGCTCCCCGAAGTCCAGGGGCCGTCCTTCACGGGTCCGCGCGAAGGCGTCCGGCCGAAGGAGCACGGGTTTTCCGCAGGCTTCGTCCCAGATCCCCGCGCGCCGCCAGACGCACTCTACGCCCTCCCGCCAGGCCCGGACACCCTCCCGGCCCAGGACGGTGCGGCCCGTCACCGCCTGGCCCCGGGGGGTGATGCCGTAGC
>JBGSPT010000194.1:0-11796 GCA_041738475.1 Treponematales bacterium | reverse complement strand
CGGGGCGGTCTTTCTGGGCGCCGGGGCAGCGGAGGTCCTGGGGGACTACGGGACTGGACCCAACCATGTCCTCCCCACCGGGGGCCACGCCCGCCTTACCGGGGGGCTCTCGGCCCTGTCCTTCCTGCGGGTCCGGACCTGGATACGGATCGACGATCCCGCCGCCGCCTCGGGGCTGTACCGGGACGCGGCCGCCTTCGCCCGGATGGAGGGGCTGGAAGGCCACGCGAGGGCGGGGGAAGAGCGTGGACAGTGGACTGTGGACGGTGGACAGTAAACGGAAAACCCGGAGGACGCCGCGGCCCCCGGAGAGGCCACGACGTCGGCGCCCAGGCGGAAAACTCAGCTACCGTCCCGCAGCTGCGGCGGCCAGGTTCCTACCCGCCTCCGCGAGGGCGGCCGCGTCCGTGTCGGAGGGAGCCAGGTTCACGATGAATCCGTCACCCGTCAGGATTGCTCCGGCCTTTTTCATGCGCTCCGCCCATTCCCGCATCCACTGCCCGTCGCCCCAGTCGTAGGAACCGAACAGGAGGACCGGCTTGCCCTGAAGGCCGGCGGATTCGAGGCTCTCCACGAAGGGCTCCATCTCCTCCTCCTCCAGGACCTCGGCCCCCATGGAGGGGCAGCCCAGTGCGGCCGCGTCGGCCGCCAGGACGGACTCCGCCTTCGCGGACCCGACTTCGGAAAGCTTTACCTCCGCTCCCGCGGACCGGGCCCCCTCGGCCAAGGCTTCCGCCATGGCCTTGGTGTTCCCCGTTCCGCTCCAATACACGACATATACAGTCATGGGATATACCTCCCGGAATAGTTAGCTAATTATAACTTACACCCGAGAGGCCCGGTTTTCAAGATCCGCATTTTCGATTTACTCTAACCGCATAGGAATCCGCGGACGGTCCCTATCCCCCGATACGGGATCCCCGCGCCCACCTATTCACCTATTCACCTTTTACTGTTCACCGTCCACGGTTCACGGTATACTACCCCCGCTCCCGGGGAAGTCGGCTCCGGAGCGATACACCAACGACAAAGGAGAGAATCATGCCCTCCATGTTGATCGCGGTGGCCGCCGTCGGAGGCGGACTCGCGGTGCTCTACGCCTTCCTGAAAGCCCGCTGGATCTACCGGCTGAAGGTAGAAAACGCCACACTTGTCCGGATATCGGGTTACATCGCCGAAGGCGCCGAGGCCTTCCTCACCCGGGAATACAAGGTCCTGGTCCCCTTCGTGGCGATAGCCGCCCTCTTCCTGGCGGTCGCGAACCGGGGCCCCCTGCGCCTCCAGGCGCTTTCCTTCGCCCTGGGCGCCCTGTGCTCCGCGGCCGCCGGATGGTTCGGCATGAAGGTCGCCACCGCCGCGAACTCCAGGACCGCCCACGCGGCGGAGACGGGGATCGACGGCGCCCTCCGGGTATCCTTCACCGGAGGCTCCGTCATGGGCATGACCGTGGTGGGACTCGCCATGCTCGGGATCTCCGTGGTCCTGGCCGCGGGCATCCGGCTCTTCGGCGAGAGCATGGGGATGCTCCACGACACGGTGTTTCCGATCCTTTCGGGCTTCTCCCTGGGAGCCAGCACCATAGCCCTCTTCGCCCGGGTGGGCGGCGGAATCTTCACCAAGGCCGCGGACGTCGGGGCGGACCTGGTGGGAAAGGTGGAGGCGGGCATCCCCGAGGACGATCCCCGGAACCCCGCGGTCATCGCGGACAACGTGGGGGACAACGTGGGCGACGTGGCCGGCATGGGCGCCGACCTCTTCGAATCCTACGTAGGCTCCATCGTGGGCTGCGTGGTCCTGGGGGCCAACGTGATGGACACCCCGGATACCGTCAAGATGCAGCTATCCTTCCTGCCCCTGGCCCTCTGCGCGGTGGGCATCCTGGCCTCCGTGGCGGGGACTTTCCTGGTCCGCGCCAAGCCCGGGATGTCCCCCCAGAAGGCCCTGAACACCGGAACCTTCGGAGCCGCCATCCTGGCCACGGCCTTGCTCTATCCCGTCATCTCCCTCGTACTCGGGGATTCGACCTTCGAGAAGGGGTACGGCTCCCTGCACATCTTCCTGGCCGCGGTCCTCGGCTTGGCCTCGGGGGTGGCCATCGGGATTCTGACCGAGTTCTTCACGGGAACCTCGACCAAACCGGTGCTCAAGATAGCCCGGGCCTGCGACACCGGATCCGCTACGGCCATCATCAGCGGCCTGGGGGTGGGCATGCTCTCCACCCTTCCCCCGATCCTCGTGATCGCCGCGGCCATCCTGGGATCCTTCCAGCTGGCGGGGCTCTACGGGGTGGGCATCGCCGCCCTGGGCATGCTCCTGACCCTGGGGATCCAGCTTTCCGTGGACGCCTACGGCCCTATCGCGGACAACGCGGGGGGTCTGGCCGTCATGAGCGCCCTCAAGCGGGAGGTCCGGGAGATCACGGACTCCCTGGACGCCGTGGGAAACACCACCGCCGCCATCGGCAAGGGCTTCGCGGTCGGGTCCGCGGCTCTCACCTCCATCATCCTCTTCTCCGCCTTCGTCCAGGCCACCGGGGCGGCGGACACCCTGGACCTCTCCATCGTGAGCGTACCGGTCCTGGTCGGCTTCCTGGTGGGCGGCATGATCCCCTTCCTCTTCTCCAGCCTGGCCATGGACGCCATCGGCGTCTCCGCCTTCGCCATGATCGAGGAAGTCCGCCGCCAGTTCCGGGAGAGGCCCGGCATCCTGGAGGAGACCGAGACCCCTGACTACCGGGCCTGCGTGGACATCAGCACCCTCTCGGCCCTCAAGAAGATGATCCTGCCGGGCGTGATCGCCGCGGTCACGCCGGTGGCGGTCGGGGTCCTGGGGGGCATCCCCATGCTGACCGGGCTCCTGGCGGGTGTGACCCTGACCGGAGTTCTCCTGGCCATCTTCATGAGCAACTCGGGAGGGGCCTGGGACAACGCCAAGAAGCTCATCGAAGGACGGCCCGGCGGGGCCGGCAAGGGCTCCGGAGCGCACAAGGCCGCCGTGGTCGGGGACACCGTGGGGGATCCCTTTAAGGACACCGCGGGTCCGGCCCTGAACATCCTCATCAAGCTCATGTCCATCATCGCCCTGGTCATCGCGCCGATCCTACGGGACCTGCGATAGACATAGATAAGGAGACGAACATGGCAGACGAAAGGCACCTGTACCTGATCATCCATCCCAACCATTCCCTGATCGCCAGCGGTCTGGAGCCCGAGCACTTCGCCAAGCACTACGTCCAGGGTTCCACCCGGTACTTCGAGGGGCGGCTCATCTTCGTGGAGATCGACCCCGCCTATCGGCATCCCTACTTCGACGTCGACTCCGCCTTCTCCCAGCTCGTCCCCCACGAAGACGGCCGGCCCAAGGCTACCAAGTTCATCAAGAGCTACCGGACCCTGGAGCACGTGGACTACTCCGCCCTCGGGCAGCTGTTCATCTGCAATTCCCTTGGGGAATTCGTGGCCCTGGAATCCTCGGAGTACGATCCCAAGGTGGAGGGGGACGATCTGTCCATCATTTTGGAGATCAACCCCATCAAGATGATGGTGCTGACCAAGTTCAACTTCATCGAGTACTCCAAGTACATCACGGACCCCCACCAGCCCAAGGGCGCCCCCTGCATGTTCTACACCCAGCTGGACTTCAGCGCCGACGACTTCCTGGCGGAGTTCGACGAGAACCCCTTCATCCGCTGTTTCGTGCCGGGTATCCACCCGGCCCGCCTGCGGGCCGCAATCCAGGAGGTCCGGACTACCCCGGGCAAGAACGTGAAGGGCCTGTCACTGGACTGCCCCTACGACAAGATCTCCTACAAGTTCCTGCGCCACGGCTTCATGTTCGCGGCCCAGTCCGGGTACAAGTACTATCCCTTGAAGTCCCTGGAGGACGTGGAGAGGAACTGGTACAAGTTCTGGAAGAATCTGTAGGAAGGCGACAGGACTCAGGACACAGGCGACAGGGGGTCAGACGGACGACGGATTACTGGAGCCATCCACCGTCGTCCGACCGACCACTGTCCACTGAGTCCTAACGCAGAGGCCCGCTCATGAACGTGTTTCGGGAGCCGATCGCGAAAGGCGAGATCGCCTCGGAGGCCGACCTCAAGCGGGCGTTCCGAACCCTGGCCCTGCGCCTGCATCCGGACACCTGCCTGGAGGGCGCCTCCGCGGCCCGGTTCGTGGAATTCATGGTTTCCGGCGGCGCGCGGGGGACGAGGCAAGCGCCGGGCCGCTAGGGACGCTGAACGTAATCCGCCGCACCGAAGAGCCCCAGGGTGCCTGTCCGCCACTCCTCGTGGGCTTCCATCACCAGGCGCTCCACCTCGGACCAGGACTCCGCCCGGGGGGGCGGCAGGTGGCGGTTCGTGGAGTTGCCGAATACGATGGTGCGGCAGCCCTGGGCCCGGAGGCTCTCCACGTTGGCCGGGGAATCGTCGATGTAGACATGGGCCCCCACGGCTCCCTTGTCCTTCATGAAGCAGAGATCCCAGTAGGGGATGGCGTGGGCGTCCAGCCAGTCGATGGTCTGGGCGATGGCTTCCTTGTGGAAGTATTTCAGGAAGAGCCGGTGGGTGATGATGCGGATCCGGATCCCCCGCTCCGACAGCTTGCGCAGGGTGGCCGAGGCCCCCTTAACGGGGGACAGGATGCGGAAGAGGTCCCTCTGGGTGACCGCGAAGCGGTGGAGCTTTTCGTAGCCCCCGTACTCGTCCAGGCCCCACTCGGACAGGCCGAAGGACACGTCCGTGGCAAGAGACTCAACGGGTCGGTCCAGCCACTCCGCCGCGATCTGGCGCATGCTCGAGTAGAAATCCCCCACCACCCCGTCCAGGTCCACGCCCAGGATGAAACTGCTGTCGTCCATACCCGTCAGTATGGCGCGCCCGCCGCCGTCCGTCCACTCCTCCGCGGCCCGACGAATCCTATACTGTATATCGCCGAAGCTTGCTTCGGCGCCGTCGGACCGGCTGCGCCGGTCCGGCGCACTCGTAATACGGTGCGAGCGATGCTACCATGGGCTTCCAGGAGGCTTCCATGAACCTGAACCGGCCGGAACTGACGGACCAAGCCCTTTCCATCCTCCGGAATCCCGACACCTTCCAGTGGTACTTCATCCCCCTTTTGGCTTTCGTGGTCTATATCTATTTCAACGAGATCCAGAAAAAGAACTGGAAAGGCGTGGCCGCGGGGCTCTCGCTCTACATGGTCCACTGGCTCTACGAGATCGCCAACGCCCTTATCGGGCACTTCACGGGCCATGCCCTCTGGACCGTGCCCGCGGGCACCTCCTTCCTGCTCCTGGTGGGGGTGGGCTGGGAGCTGTCCATGATGTTCGCCGTCGCGGGGCTCATCTTTTCCAAGATCCTTCCGGAGGACCCGAAGCGGAAGTTCTTCGGAATCAACAACCGGGTTTTCTTCGCGATCCTGAACGCGGGGTTCTTCTCGGTTTTCGAGATCTTCCTGGCCACGACCCCCGCCTTCCACTGGGTCTACCCCTGGTGGGGGGCCTTCCCGGTCTTCGTCACCGTGTACATCCCCTTCTTCCTGGCCGCCAACCTCGCGTACGACTGGCCCCCGGCGCGGCAGAGGAAGTTCATCGGGACCCTGGCCCTGGCGAACGCGGTCCTCCTCCTGGTGTTCGCGGGCATGCTGAGGTGGATCTAGGCCGATGGGTCCCCTCGCCTTCCTCCGGGCGGCCCGGCGCCGCCGGATCCTGGAGCGGTCCCCGATCCCGGAGGGACTCTGGGACTGGGCGCTCAAGGAACACCGGATCTTCCGGAGCCTGACCCCCGAAGACGCCGCCGGACTCCGGGATCTCTCCACGATCTTCCTTGCGGAAAAGGAGTTTCGCCCCGTGAAAGGCGCGGTCCTGGACGAGCGTACCTGCGTCTCCATCGCGGCCCAGGCTTGCCTGCCCCTGCTCGGGCTGGACATCGACTGGTTTTCAGACTGGACCACCGTCCTGGTCACCCCCCGGGAATACGAGGTCACCCGGCGGGATGTGGACGAGGCGGGGGTGGTCACGGAATACGACGACGAGCTGGCGGGAGAGGTTCTCCACCTCGGCCCCGTGGCTCTGTCCCTCGAGGATGTGGAAGCCTCGGGATGGGGGGACGGGTACAACGTGGTGATCCACGAGATGGCCCACAAGCTGGACGGCAGGGACGGATCCTTCGACGGCCGTCCGCCCCTGCACCGGGACATGGACGGAGAGGCCTGGCGCCGGGCCTTCACCGAAGCCTACGAGGATCTTCGGTCCAAGGTCGCCCGGGCGCCCCTCCGGCGCTCCCGGCGCCGCGGTCCCCGCCTGGACCCCTACGCCGCGGAATCCCCGGACGAGTTCTTCGCCGTTGCCTGCGAATACTTCTTCGAGAAGCCCGCCCTCCTGCGCTCGGAATACCCCGAGGTGTACGCCCAGCTGGCCCTGTTCTTCCGGAGGGACCCGGCCGAAGCTTCCTGACCCGCCCCTGCCCGCGTCGAACCCGGGCCCGGCTTGGCCGCCGGACCCGGGACGGATATACTCCCCCCATGGGCCTGGAATCCTGCTCCGTAGTCGTGAACCCCAGCCGGACCCCCCATCTGGTCCGGCGTCTCCTGGGACTCTTGGAAAGACACGGGGCGGGCCGGGTGGTGGTGACCCGGGACCGCGACCATTTCGTCCGGGAGATCGAGGCCTTCCCCCGGGGTCTTCACCGCAACCTCATTGTATGGGGAGGGGACGGCTCGGCCCACGAGGCCCTGAACGCCCTGGTGAGATCCGGATGCTCCGACAAGAACGTGGGCTTCCTCCGGGGGGGCTCCGGGAACGGGATCCAGGACTCCTATGAGGTGCCTTTCCCGATCGCCCGGCAGGTGGCGGCCTTCGCGGAAAGCGCGGAAGCGGACTACCGGATCGCCGTGGACCTCCTGGCCATCGACGACGGGACAGGAGCCGCCCCCATATACGGCCAGCTCTGCGGCCTGGGATTCGACGTCCGGGTGCTGGAGCGCCGGGCGCTTCACCGGTCCCGCCGTACCGGCTCCGCCCGGCCGGGCCTGGCCAACTATGTCAGATCGGGGCTCGGGCTCGTGGTCTGCGAACCCCTCTCGGACGGCCGGGCCTACCGTCTGGATCTGGAGCGCGGCAAGTTCGCCCTGCGCGGCAAGCGGACCAACGCGGAGTTCCCCTTCGAGCGTCTTTCCTTGGACGCCGATCCGGTGATGATCGAGATGGGGACCCGGCCGTACTACGGCGGCCTGTTCAAGGTCTGCCCGGACGTTGTCTGCAACGACGGGTTCCTGGACCTCTACCTCTTCAACTTCCAGAGCAAGCTGGATGTCCTGCGCAACGCCGTTTCCCTCTGGAACGGCTGGCATCCCCGGATCAACTCACGCTTCGCCCGGAGATCCAAGCCCCTCATCGAGCGCTTCGAGATTAAACGGGTCTCCGTCTCCTCCCCGGAGCCCTTCCTGTGGCACGTGGACGGGGAGGTCCGACTCTGCGGCCGCAGGGGGGACGGACCGGCCCGGCTGGAGGTGGGGGTCCTACCGGAAGCCCTCAGCTTCCTGGTGCCCGCGGGATTCTGGCGCAAATTCCACCCCTACGACGGCCTCGCGGACCCTTCCCCCCTCCCGAGAACGTGACCCGCCCGGCAGGGTTGCCCTCCGCTCCTTGACAGTATTTCGACATTTCGATATTATTCAAATTGTCGAATAACAGGAGGCTCCGTCATGAATGACGTGTTCAAGGCCCTGTCCGATCCGACCCGAAGGGAGATCCTCCAGATGCTGAAGCGGCAAAACCTGAGCGCGGGGCAGATCGCCTCCGCCTTCGACATCGGGAAGCCCGCCATCAGCCACCACCTGGGCCTGTTGAAGGCCGCGGATCTGGTGCAGGCGGAGCGGGACGGGCAGAACATTATCTATTCCCTGAATACCACCGTATTCCAGGACGTGCTCACCTGGGTATACGAGATGAGGAACACGAAGGAGAACGACGATGAAGACGAGTAAGTTCCTTGTGACCGCGTCGATCCTGTCCCTGATCGGGACGGCGGCCGCGTATTTCTACCTCCCGGACACGATCCCCCTGCACTGGGATTTCGAAGGCCGGGTCGACAACTGGGGACCCCGATGGAGCATCCTGGCCCTGGGCTGCCTGCCCCTGGGCGTCGCCCTCCTGATGGCCTGGCTGCCCCGGATCGATCCCCGGAGGGAGGCCTACACCAAGCACGCGAAGACCTACGAGATCCTCCAGGTGGTCCTGGTCCTCGTGATGACGGGTCTGGTCTGGATCACCGTAGCCGCGGCCCTGGGATCGACGATGGACGTCAGCCTGGCCGTCCGCATCCTGATCGGGGTCCTCTTCATCGTGATGGGGAACTACCTGGGCCGGCTCAAGCGGAACTACTTCGTGGGCATCAAGACTCCCTGGGCCCTGGCGGACGACGAAGTCTGGCGCCGGACCCACCGCCGGGGCGCCCTGGTTTTCATGATCATGGGCGCGTCCTTCCTGCTCTCCCTGGCTTTCCGGCCCGGCTGGATCGTGGGCGTCGTGACCCTGGCTCCGACGCTGTTGGGCGTCTCCTACGTGTTCGTGTATTCCTGGCGGGTCTGGAAAGAACTGCACGGGAACGAAAAACCCGCAGTCCCGGCGGACCCCGGGCACGAAGCCGGCAAGGAGAAGGAGTGAAAACCATGAACCTTCAAGTATCCAAACGCGGCCGGGTCTACCTGGCCCTGGAGTTTTCGCTCGCCTGGGGCCTGGCCGCCGTCGCCCGGGCCGCGGGCATTCGGGCGGGGACCCCCGGATTCCTGATACTCGCGTCCCTCATCATGCTGACCCCCCTGGCGACGGCGGTGCTCGTCTCGATGGCGCGGCCTTCCGGCCTCCCCCTGAAAGATGTCCTGGCCCTGCGGTTCCGCATGGGATGGAAGGGTTTCTTCGTCTCCTGGCTCCTCTTCCCGGCCCTGGCCTTCCTGACCCTGGGGATTTCCCTCCTCCTGCCGGGGGTTCGCTACGATCCCTCGATGACCGAGCTGATCGAGAGACTGACCCGGGGTTTGAGCCCGGAGAAGATCGCGGAGATCCGGGAGTCGGCCCGGGCGATGCCCCCCCTCCTGCTGACCCTGGTTCAGGGCCTGGCCGCGGGCATCTCGATCAACGCCGCCTTCGGGTTCGGGGAGGAGGCCGGCTGGCGGGGCTTCCTGGTAAAGGAACTCAAGGGTTCCTCCTTCTGGGGAGCGTCGATCTTCACCGGCGCCGTATGGGGTCTCTGGCACGCGCCTCTGATCCTCCAGGGTCATAACTATCCGGAGCACCCCGTCGCGGGGGTCTTCCTGATGGTCCTGTGGTGCGTCCTGCTGTCTCCGATCTTCCTGTACATCCGGATCCGGACGAAATCCGCCGTGGCCGCGGCCATCGCCCACGGCAGCCTGAACGCCACCGCGGGCCTCTCCATCATGCCCTTGGCCGGGGGTTCCGACCTGACCGTCGGCATGACGGGTCTGGCGGGATTCATGATCCTCTCGACGGCGATCGGTCTGTTGGTCCTCCTGGACCGGAGGACGGGACATCCGCTGCTGTCTTCGCGTATCGGGGAAGAGACGTAGTCCGCCCTCGGGGTCCCGCCCGCGCCGGCATCGGGCGGGCGGGGCCGTCGTCGAGGACCTGATCCGGCGTCGGGAATATCGGAATTCCGGAATGTTGACAGTTTTGATATAATTGCTACAATGGACCATCCCGCCCTGCGGGAACTCCAACGACGCCGAGGCCGCCGAAGCATGAAGGACCTGGAAGCCGCACCCAAAGGAATCCGCGAGCAGGCGCTTCGCTTCGTGGACTACGGGTCCCTGCAGGAACGCTTCGACGCCCTGGTCCGCGGGGGAGCGGACCTCCGGGCACGCAGGAAGTTCATCAACGATGTTTTCCTGGCCAAGAACCGGGCCATCCGGGATCTGGACTTTCGAACCCTGGATCCCAAATCCATCGAGGACGACTACCTCCGGCCCCGGAAGGACTTGAGCTCCTTCGTCCTTCGGAACTGGGTGAACGGGGTCTTCCTGCCCTCCCTGAAACCCGACCTGGTGGGGGGGCTCTTTGTCTTCGGCCTGGGCCGGATGTTTTCGGCCTACAACGACGTGGGGGTCCAGTCCTGCTCGGACGCGGACCTGAACTTCGTGCTCACCGACGCGGTGCCTTCCGCGGGCAGGGCCGTCCTGGAACGGGAACTGCGCAAGCTCCGGAAGGACGCCTACGATCAGTTCGGCATCCTCATCGAGATCCATCCGGAGTACACCATACAGGACGAGAGCACCGTGACCGCCGCCCTATCGCATCCGGATCCCGAGAAGCGCCTGGGCTGCGCCCTCTTCTACAAGAGCAACGAGAAGAGCATCTTCGTCTTCAAGGACCATCCCGCGCTCCGGACCCGTGTGTTCTCCCGGGTGAGCGCCCTGCCGGATTCCTGCCTCTTCGAGCACTTCCTTGGGCTCAGGAGCGCCAAGAACTCCTTCATGAAGATCCGGATGGACAAGACCCCCCTGGCTGTCCTGGAGGAGTACACCTGCGAGCAGATCCAGACCCGGGCCGTCATCGGTTCCCGGGCCTTCGGGCAATACTGCTTCAAGGCCTTCCGGAAGGTGCCCTTCGCCTCTCCCCCGGTCTGGTACTTCTCCATGAAGTACTTCGTCAACCGGGTCTACGACTATGTCTGCGCCATGCGGAACGTAGGGTACGGGCTGTCCCAGATCGGATTCGACTCCGAGGATTCCAAGGGCGGCCCCGACCCGGACTACCTGTTCCTCCGGAACGCCCATAAGCTCATGCTCTATCTCCAGGAGCTCATCCAGCTGTCCATGGAGTCCTTCGGTATGGAGTGCGACTACTCCTACATCTCCCGGGCCAGGTTCCTGAAATTCATGGAGATCGACGGCGAGAAATTCCGCAAGAATTTCCAGGAATTGGTCCTGGGCGGGGGCCTACTGCCGCCGACGGCCCGGGACAAGTACCTGCGGCTCCGGCGCAAGATCCAGGAGAAGGCCCGGGACCGCATCATCCACTGCGACGACAAGGACCTCGCGGCATTCCCCGAGGGATTCCGGTACGAGACGATCGACAAGGATTCCGGACGGCGCAGGATCTGCGTGCCCTATTCCTGGGCGGATCTGGGATTTTTCGTGTTCAACGTGATCGCCGCCCGGATCGGGCAGATCGTGGACTCCCGGCTGGTTCCGCCCTTGGCGCGGCTGGACGGCGGGGCTAGGGATTCCGGACCCTCAGGCTCCCCTCCCCGTCGAAGGACCACGAAAGGGGGAGCAGGGGCTCGAGGGGCATCCGCGGACTCCGTACTGTCCGCAGGCTGATCCAGCCCAGGGAGAATTCTCGGTTCGTGAGGACGAACCCCAGGGGGCCGGACTTCCGCGGGAACTCCAGGAGCGCCGAGCCCGTCCCGTCGGACAGGCGCAGGAGCCTGTACCTGCGCGTACCTAAGAGAGGGGCGAGGGGCCCCGACAGGTCCAGGATCCGGGCCTCCAGATAACAGTCCCGACCGCCCAGGACAACCCGGGATAGCACGGGGACGGCGTTCCGGTCCGGAACGGACAGGTCCCCAGCCGCCCCCGCCGCGGTAGCCTCGTAGGGCACCAGGCGGGCGGCCTCCCGGCCGGGCACGGCGGCATGCCAGCCCGACGCCTCCGCAAACGCCAGCCCCAGGAACGAGCAGATCAGCACGACCAGGGGGATCCCGGCCCATTTCGGGAACGATGCGGTCAGCGCCCCGAGGGCGGTCCATGCGCCCGCCCAGATCCAGAGGGCGGGGTC
>JBGSPT010000186.1:0-14016 GCA_041738475.1 Treponematales bacterium | reverse complement strand
GCGAGGAACGGGGAAAAACCCCGGAGCCGCGGCACCCCGGGCCGGGAGCAAGGCTGCCCGAGACGGCGAAAAAGCCTCCAACGCCGGCGGGAAGGCTCGCGCTTCAGGCAAGGACCGCCGGGCCGCCCTGCTCAAGGAGTTGAAGTCCCTGCTGGAAGAACTGGACGAGGAAGGCCTCGACTTCCTCCTGGAGCAGGCCCACGTCCACAGGTACAACATGGAGGTGGAACGCCTGAACGAGGCGGAGGAACGGCGGGAAGCCGGGCGGGCGGAAGCGGTTTCGGTACGGGCCGGGAAGCGCCCGGCCACGGGAAAGACGGCACCCGCCCGGGTCCCGCCCCTCCGGATCGAGCGATCCCAGGACGGCGAGACCTATCACGTGGTTTCCGGCGGGCGCTACAAGATGTTCGCAGCCGAAGAGATGCTGGCCCTTGTGAGGATCGCCCACGCGAATCCGGATTCCGCCGAGGCCGGGCGGGGGCTTTACCGGTGGATGTCCCGGGAGCGCACGGACGCCCTTGCGGACCTGGGGTTCGCGGGACCCTCGGACCAGGGCCTGGCCGCCCTGGCCGCCCTGCTCCGGAAGTCCTTCGCTGCCCCTCCTAAAAGGGCATGAACTACAATTAAATCCTTAAACCAGAAAAGGGACAGGATGTACAGGATAATAAGCGGATGGACAGGATATTCTTAATTAAAAATATAAACATCTTGTTCATCCATTCCTAATCCTGTTCATCCTGTCCGTTCCTATCGGGAAACGGCCCGGTCAGCTATACACGAAGAACCCGCGGCCGGATTTCCTGCCGAGATACCCCGCGCGCACCATCTTGACCAGGAGGGGGCAGGGCCGGTACTTCGGATCTTTGAATCCTTCGTAGAGGACCTCCATGATCGCAAGACAAGTGTCCAGGCCGATGAAATCCGCCAGGGTCAGGGGTCCCATAGGCTGATTCGTCCCGAGCTTCATGGCCTTGTCGATATCCTCCGGAGACGCCAGGTTCTCGTAGACCGCGTAGGCCGCCTCGTTCAGCATGGGTACCAGGATCCGGTTCACGATAAAGCCGGGATAATCCTGGGCGGCGGCGCTTTCCTTGCCGACCTTGGCCGCGACTTCCGCGACCGCGGCGTAGGTCTCATCGCCGGTCTCGTGCCCCCGGATCAACTCCACGAGCTTCATGAGGGGGACGGGGTTGAAGAAGTGCATCCCCACCACCTTGGCCGGACGCTTGGTGACCGAGGCTAGCTTGGTGATCGAAATGGAGGAGGTGTTCGAAGCCAGGATGGCATCGGGGCCGAGGATCCCGTCGAGCTTCCGGAAGATCTCCAGCTTCAAGGCCTCGTTCTCGTTGACCGCCTCCACCACGAGGTCCGCTTCGGCCATCGCCTCCAGGTCCGTGACGGTCTTCACCCGCGCCAGGACGGGATCCACGGCGGACGGATCAATGCCGCCCTTCTCCGCCAGCTTCCGCAGGCTCTTTTCCATACCCGCCTTGGCCTTGGCAAGTTGGGCCTCCACCACATCGAACAGGATCACCTCGAATCCCGCCTGGGCGCAGACCTGGGCGATTCCGCCCCCCATCTGCCCGGCGCCGATCACGCCGATCTTCTTGATCATGGTAACCTCCCGAAAAGAAAATCCCGGGGAGAGCTGAGCTCCCCCCGGGAAGGAGCGATGGTGCCTGACTTAGACGATTCCGAGGCTCCCGAGGATGATGACGAGCACGCAGGTGAGGACGGGAATCAGCACGGAAACCATGCCGATATCCGCGTATCCCTCCTTGTGGGTGATTTGGGTGATGCCCAGAAGGGTCACGACCGCGCCGTTGTGCGGAAGGCTGTCGAGGCCGCCGCAGGCTATGGTCACGACGCGGTGCAGGACCTCGGGGTTGATGCCCCGGGCGATCGCCTGGTTGTAGAAGGTCTCGCCCATGGCGCCCAGGGCGATGCTCATGCCGCCTGAGGCGGAGCCCGTGATACCCGCCAGGACGTTGGTCGCCAGGGCGGCGGTCACCAGGGGATTGTCGGAGATCGAAAGCAAGGCGGCCTGGACGATGGCGAAGGCCGAGAGGGTCTTCACGACGTTCCCGTACCCGACTTCGCTGGCGGTGTTCAGGATGGGCAGCATGGAGCCGAACACGCCCGCGTTGACCGTCTCCTTTACCTTGAGGTGCTTTAGGTTGGTCACGATGGAGACCACGATGCCCGCGATCAGGGCGATGATGAGACCCCAGTTGCCGCGCACGGAGTTGATGTTCGTAAGGAAGGGCTTGTCCTTGAGATAATCATACGCAGGATTGTTCGCCGTGTAGATGAAGGTGACGATGATGTAGTTCAGCACCAGGACGATCAGGATCGGCAGGAGTGCTACGACCAGGTTGGGAAGGTTGGCTCCGTCGAATTCCTTGATCTGCTCGTTCGGGTGATTGCCGTAGCCCTCGCCCTTGGCGTTCATCTTTTTCGCCCGGGCCATGAGCCACAGGGTTCCGACCGCGAACATGATGAGACCGCCGATGATGCCCAGGACCGGAGCCGCGTAGACGGTGGTCTTGAAGAAGGGCATCGGAATGGCGTTCTGGATCTGGGGGGTGCCGGGGAAAGCCGTCATCGTGAAGGTGAACGAGCCCAGGGCGATGGCGCCGGGGATGAGCCGCTTGGGCGTACCGGCTTCGCGGAAGAGGTGGGCGGCGATCGGGTAGACCGCGAAGACCACCACGAAGAGGGACACGCCGCCGTAGGTCAGAACCGCACAGGTCAGGACCACGGCCAGGATGGCCTTGTCCTTGCCCAGCTTGGTGGCGATCGCGTGGGCGATGGCCTTGGCGCTGCCGGTCTCCTCCATCACCTTCCCGAAAATGGCCCCCAGCATGAACACCGGAAAGTACAGCTTCAGGTAGTTGGCCAGGTTCGGCATGAAGACCTGGGTATAGGTCGCGATGAGCGGCATCCCCGAGAAGACGGCCGCGAAGAGGGCCAGGATCGGGGCCAGGATCAGGACCGAGATGCCCCGGTAGGCCAGGTACATCAAAAGTCCCAGAGAAACGATGATACCGATGACTCCTAACATGTTCGGTACTCCTTCTTGATAGGCAGGATTCGTATTCGCATCCATTACTTGGAGCGCTTGTCCCGGACCGGACGCACTCCGCGCCTTACAGGGGCTTGACCCGTCTTCCTCTCGATCTTCCTGCTACCCTCCTTGTATCTGTCTATTAAACGGCCGGCGGCGTCTTCCGACTCCGCCGGCCGTCCGTTTACCGAATCCTCTTAAGGACGCTCACCGCGTTGGTAGCCGCGGAGCCTCCCACGTTCAGGGTGGCGGCCACTTCGGGCGCCCCATTAAGGCGCCCCTGGCCGATCGGCTTGCCCGTCATCTGCTTGTAGAGCAGGACGTGCATGGAAGCCCCCGTGGCGCCGACGGGATGCCCCTTGGCCTTCAGTCCTCCGGACAGGTTGACCGGGCATTCGTCCCCGGGCCCGAAGCGGCCGGCCTCGTATTCGAAGCCCGACTTCCCGTCCCCGGAGAGGCCCAGGGCCTCGGTGCACAGAAGCTGGGTGATCGTGAAGCAGTCGTGGACCTCCGCGGCCCGGAGGTCCTTGGCGCTGATGCCCGCCTCTTTATAAGCCGCCTGGACGGCCTTCTTGGCGGCGATCAACTCGTGCATGTTGACCCGGTCTTTGATCGCGATGCGCTCCGTGGAGTGCCCTATGCCCGCGATCTCCACCGCCGGACCCGCCCGCCGCCTGGCCTCCTCCGTGGGGCTCAGGACCAGGGCCGCGGCACCATCGGTCACCAGGGAGCAGTCGTGGAGCCGGAGGGGCTCGGCGATCATGGGATTCTTCTCGTCCGGAAGCCCAAGAATGTTTGCGGCCGTGTAAAGGCCCAGCTTGTCCGAAGGACCGCCCTTTCCGAAGTGGGCCAGAGGATTCTCGAGGCCGTTCTTGTAGCAGAGCGCCGCTACCGCGGCCAGGATCTCCCGGAGTTTCTCGGGAGACAATCCGTACTGTTTGGCGTAGCCCTTGGCGTACTCCGCGAACAGACCGGGGAAGGTCATGCCCACTCCGCCCTCGGTGGGCCAGTAGGAAGCCCCGGCCAGGGCGTGGGTGACGCCCGCGGTCTTGAGGAGATTCATCTTCTCCACCCCGACCACCAGGACGTTCCGGAAGCGGCCGCTCTCGATGGCGTACAGGGCGTTGTAGATCGCCATTGAGGAGGAAGCACAGGCGCCCTCAACCCGCTGGGTGGGCTTGAACCGGAAGGCATCCGGGAAGGACTCAAGGGCCAGGGGACCCAGATGGTCCTGGCTGGTGAAGAGCCCGGGCGCGAAGGATCCGACCCAGACTCCGTCGATCTGGGCGGGGTCCATCCCCGCGTCCTTGACGGCCCCCTGGGCGGCTTCCGCCATGAGCTCATAGAGGGAGCAGGTATCCGTGATCTCCCCCGTCTCCTTGTTCTTGTTGACGAAGGAACCGAATTTCGTGTTATAGGCGCCGACGATCGAGACCTTGCTCATTTCCGCCTCCAAGTTGAAATGTCCGCGGTCAATGACCATGGTCATTGGCTTCGGTCATTAGACCGTATCCCGGGTCTTGGAATCTGTCAACAATTTTTTTCAAGACCGGCAAAATCATTGACCCTGGTCAATAAAATTTTATCGACCGGGGCGTTTTTGGAGGATTTTAAAGGAGTTTGGATAAAAAACTATCTAGACAGGTCTAACGGAGGACGCCGCGGAAGACCCGTTTCCGGATCGGGCGTCGAATCCGCCTTTGGCCATCAGAGCCGGACACATGATGATCTTGCAGAACTCTATTCCGTCCTTAACCAGGTCGAAAGCGTTGTTGGATATGGCCCAGTCCAGGAACACCGCCCGGTGCGCTCGGGTAAAAAGCAGGGCAAGCCGATCCGCCGATACGTCGGTCCGGAAAATTCCTTCCTGTTGGCCTTCATCGATGATCCCGCGGATGAGGCCGTGGAGATACCGGTTCGTGTCGATCAGGATCTTTTCCGTGCTGGGCTCTATTATGTTGTTGGAATAGAGGATCTTGAGCATCTCCAGGCCCACCTGGTCCCGCACGTACTTCATCTGTGCCTTATTGAAGGCGTAAATCTTCTCTAGGGCGTTCGGGTAGCGAGAAAGCGTCTTCTCGAACCGCTTATAGTAGTCGTCGATGGCCCGAAATTCCTCGATGATGATGTCGCTTTTGGTCCGGAAATACGTGTAGAAGCTGCCCTTGGCCGTCCCAGCCCGTTGGGCTATCTCCTCAATGGTGACCTCGTTGTAGCCTTTTTCGTTGAATAAGGTAATGGCACTTTCGAACAACGCGGCCTTCGTGGACGCCGCCTGTTCCTGCCGCTTGTTCGTACGCTTAGTCATTACCCCTCCGAATTATTAGAATACCACGATCATGAGGATTGTATCAAGAAACCGATAAAGGCCCCGGCAGGGATATTTCCTTGCCGGAGCCTTAGTTGAGAGGAGAATCCGCAACCGGATCTAGTTCTTGGCCAAGCCCATGGGTTTGTCGGAAAAGATCCTCGGGTCCATGAGCTTCGGTGTGCCCCGGATGACGGGTTTGAACTCCAGGAGGTCCAGCACGTCCTTCTTGAGATCCACCCCGGGGGCGATTTCCGTCAGCTCGAGTCCTTCCCCGGTCAGGGTGAAGACGGCACGTTCCGTGATGTACATCACCGTCTGCCCGACCTCTACGGCGTACTCGCCGCTGAAGGTCTTGTGCTCCACCGCCTTCACGAACTTCTTGACCTCCCCTTCCTTGACGATCTTGAGCTTTCCGCCTTCGACCGCCACCTCGAGCCCGCCGGCCGTGAGGGTTCCCAGGAAGAAGACCTTCTTGGCGTTCTGGGTGATGTTGATGAAGCCCCCGGCCCCCGCGAACTTGGGACCGAACTTGGAGACGTTCAGGTTGCCCTGCTCGTCCACCTGGGCCAGCCCCAGGAAGGCCAGATCCAGGCCTCCGCCGTCGTAGAAGTCGAACTGGGACGGCTGGTCCACCAGGCATTCCGCGTTGGTCGCGGCTCCGAAGTCCAGGCCTCCCGCGGGTATGCCCCCGATGGGCCCGGGCTCCACGGTCAGGGAAAACTCCTCCAGGATGCCCTCCTCGGCGGCCACCATGGCCACCCCCTCGGGCATCCCGATCCCCAGGTTCACGATGGTGCCCGGATGGAGCTCCATGGCCGCCCGGCGGCTTATGATCTTCCTCTCGGACATCTCCATAGGCTTCAGGGAGGCCACCGGGACCCGGACTTCCGAGGCGTACGCCGCATTGTAGGGGGTGGCGAAGGTCTGCCAATGGTTTTCGGGCTTGGCTACGACCACGCAGTCCACAAGGATCCCCGGAACCACGACATCCCTGGGATTCAGGAAACCCTTCTCCACGATCCGCTCGACCTGGGCGATCACCACCCCGCCGGAATTGTGCACCGCCTGGGCGATGGCCAGGTTTTCCAGGTACAGGGCCTCCTTCTCCATCGAAATGTTCCCGTTGGAGTCCGCGGAAGTGCCCCGGATCAGGGCTGCGTCGATCGGGAACGTCCGATAGCGGAGGTATTCCTTTCCGTCCAGGGTCATGAGCTCTACGATGTTCTCCGTGGTCCTGGCGTTCATCTTCCCGCCCCCGTTTCGGGGGTCCACGAAGGTCTTCAGGCCCACGTGGGTGATGTGGCCGGGGCGCTTCCCCGCGACTGCCCGGAAGAGGTGGGAAACGCAGCCCTGAGGCAGGTTGTAGGCCTCAAGCTTGTTATCCATGGCCATCCGGCCCAAGGCGGGAGCCAGACCCCAATGGCCTCCGATGACCCTCTTCACCATTCCTTCATGGGCAAAGTGGTTCAAGCCCCGGGTCTTCCCGTCCCCCTGGCCCGCTGCGTAGACGAGGGTCAGGTCCCGGGGGTCCCCGGTCTCCTTGAACCTCTGCTCCAGCGCCACGGCGAGCTCCTCGGGGAATCCGTTCCCCACGAACCCCTCGGTGGCCACCGTGGCTCCGCTCTTGATGAGCGCCACGGCATCCGCGGCGCTCATTATCTTGTCGCTTTTCATTGTGACTCCTTCATCCGCGGTGACTGCGACCGGGGCGGCGTAAGCGGCCCCGTGTACGGCTTGAGGAAGTCGGGTGGGTTCGTCCGGTCCAGATACTGTATAATCCGGAAACCCGGAAAGATCAAGAATTTTTTTGACAATTCCGGGAAAACCGCGTTACAATGACCGCAGTCAACAAACGTGGTCAATGACCATGGTCATTTTAACCAGGAGGATAAGCATGGAAATCAAGGGAGCTGTGGCAGTCGTCACCGGAGGGGCCAGCGGGATCGGCGAGGCGGTCGCCAAGACCCTGGCCGCCAAGGGCGCGTCCGTGGTCATCGGCGACATGAACCAGGCCGGGATCGACCGCGTCGTCTCGGAGATCCAGAAAACCGGTGGCAAGGCCGCGGGAAAGGTCGTCAACGTCACCGACGACGCCGACACCTCCGCCTTCATGGATTTCGCCGTCAAGGAATTCGGAGCCATCAACGTAGTGGTCCCCTGCGCGGGCATCATCCGGGACGGCCTGGTGATCTCCCCGGACAAGGAAACCGGCAAGGTCAAGAGAGTCCTGTCGACCGCGGACTTCCGGGCGGTCATCGACGTGAACCTCGTGGGCCCCTTCATCACGATCCGGGAAGCCGCGTCCCGCATGGTCGACAACGGCTGGAAGGGCGTCCTTATAACTATCTCCTCCATCCAGAAGCAGGGCGGAGTGGGTCAGATCAACTACTCCTCCACCAAGGCCGCCATGGCCCTGTGGCCCAAGATCTTGGTCGGCGAGTTCCAGATGAAAGGCATCACGGGCATCCGGGTCGCTTCCATCGCCCCGGGTTACGTCGGCACTCCCATGGTCAAGGGGATGGATCAGGGCGCCCTGGCCAAGATCCTGTCCGGCGTGCACCTCGGCCGCCTCATCGAGCCCGAGGAGATCGCCGAGACGATCGCCTTCATCGTGTCCAACGACGCCGTCAACGCCACCTGCATCGAAGTCGCCGGCGGCATGATCAGCGGCCTTATCGCTAAGTAGCGCGAAGGGGCTGCCTTCCGCAGCCCCTTCGCGGCGGCGAAGCCTTGAGGGCTTCGCCGCCGCGAGCCGGACGCAGTTCCGGCTCGCGCGACTCCGTGGTGAGTCTTTAAACCGTCCGTCCAGCATTGGGCTCGCCCGCCGCCTTGAACAGTTCCGGCAGGCGGTAGACGTCCTCGACACCGTCCACGAGGATCGCGCCCATACCCAACTCCAGGGGAACCGAGAGGTCCACGTCGTAGCGGTCCCCCACGGACACGCAGTCCCCGACGGGCAGGCCCAGAAGCCGGGCCGCAAGCTCGAAGGGTTCCCGGGCGGGTTTGGAGACCATGGTGTCGTCCAGGCCCACCACGACCCGGAAGCTGTCGTCCACCCCCAAGGTCTCCAGGGTTTCCAGCCCCACCGAACGGGGATTGTTCGTCACCACCGCCAGAAGAAACCGCCCGGCCAGGGCGGACAGGGCCTCCGCCAGCATGCCGTCCCGGGACAGCCAATCCCCCGGCTTGATCAGCCGTTCCCGCCAGGCGACGCTGGTCGGGATATCCACGCCCAGCTCGGCCATGGCGTTTCCCAGGGATGTGACCTTCCCGGTCTCCCGGGTTATGCGGTCGCGGACGGCCCGGATCTCGCCGCGGATCCGTGTTTCCTCGACGCACCGGACCCGGGCCAGTTCCCGGACCAGCACGTCGGACTGGAACGCAGCGTACTCCGGATGGGAATAGAGGGTAGAATCCAAATCGAAAAGGATCGCCCGCGGCGACGCCGGAAGGCGGAAAACCTTCATTCCTGGAACAGGTTTCCCTGGGGCGGACACGAGGCCTGCTGTGCCTTCTTGAACATCTTGGCGATCAAGCCCCTGTTGTCCAACATGGGCGACAGGGAGTGGTTGTGGTACACCAGGGAGATGATCTGGGCGAAGAGGGTCGAGACGTCCGCCTGCAGGTACCATTCCTTTTTAAGAAGCTCCTCGTGGTGGATGGCGTTGGTCCCGATGATGCGATGGAAACGGCCTTCCCGGTAGGCGTCGTCGAAATCCTGGATGGCCGTTGCGGAGAACATGGGCAGGGAAACGGCGCAGATCACCTGACGCGCCCCCTGGTCCTTCAAGAACTGCATGGCCTTGAGGAGGGTCCCCCCGGTGCCCAGCATGTCGTCCGCCATGAACACGATCCTGTCCCGAATGTCCCCCAGAAGCTTCATGTCCGTGATGTTGGACTCCGAGGCGTTCTTGGTGATCCGGGAATAGTCCCGTTCCTTGTAGATCAGGGCCAGGGGCTTCTGGAGCGCGCTGGCGTAGAACTTGTTCCGGTCGATGGCCCCCGTATCCGGGGACAGGACCACGAGGTCGTCGCAGTTGACGTCCACGACGGTCGCGAGTTTCTGGATCACCTGGTAGCTGGCGTGGAGATTCTCCAGGCGCAGCTTGTTGAAGCAGTTCTCGATCTCTCGGGAGTGGATATCCAGGGTTATTATCCTGGAAACCCCGAGGTTCTCCAGGATCTGTCCAATCCTGGCCGCGGTGAGTCCCTCCCTGCCCTTTTTCTTGTGCTGTCGGGAGTACGGATAGGTGGGTACTACCACGGTGATCCGTTCGGCCCCGGACTGGATGGCGGCGTCGACGGCGACGAAGAGATTGAACACGTGGTCGTTCACGGACAGGACGCGCTCGTCCCGTCCGTCGTTGAACTTGACCGGCTGGTGGTTTTCCACGTCCTGGACGATATACAGATCCTTGCCGCGCACGGAATCCAGGATCTCCGTCTTGATCTCCCCGTTGGCGAACCAGGAGTGACGGGCGTTTATCTTGAACCGGGGGGCCCGGAACTTGTTCACGTCCCCGGGGATGTAGAGCATGGAGGACTGGATGTCGTTGGCGAAATTGCTCTTCCGGATGACCAACTCCGCGGACAGGTGGTACCGGTCCGCCAGGACCCGGGTCTTGCGCTCGAATCTGCGCTTGTAGATCGAAGCCAGGCGCTGGAGGACGAGTTCCGTGAAGCGTTCGCCGCCCGGACAGGCCAGGATCCCGAGTCTTGTGGGGTCGGAGTAGTTCATGGGACTCGCCTTGGGAAGAGGATGCCATGAACCTACACCCGGGGGGAGGCGTTGTCAATAGATCGACCCTTCCGCGGAAGGTGCCTTCATGGTACTGTGGTGACATGCCAAAGGAGGGACGATGAAACGGACCGTGCTTTCCATGCTGGAGGAGGCCGAACGCGCCTATCCGAACGTCAACTACGTCCTCAAAAAGACCGACACCGGCTGGGAAGGCTGGACCTTCGGCCGCGTCCGATCCGAAGCCCGTGCCTTCGCCTCCTTCCTCCTGGGGCGGGACATGAAACGGCAGGACACCGCCTGCATCCTCGCCGAGGGCAGTCCGGAGTGGGTGGCCGCGGAGTTCGGGGTCCTCATGGCCGGTGGGATTTCGGTACCCCTGTCCATCAAGCTCCTTTCCGAGGAGATCCCGTTTCGGGTGAAACACTCGGGAGCCAAAGTCTTCATAACCACGGGCAACCAGCTGGAGAAGGTGCTGGCGGCCCTCGTATCCGCGGCCGCGAAAAAAACGCTGGTCGTCTACCTGGACGAGGATGCGGAACGGCCCGATGCCGCATGCGCCAAGACCGGCTTCCCGCGGAAGAACATCGTCCCCCTCCGGGACGCCCTGCTGGAAGGACGCGCCTCCCTGCCCTTCCGCACCCCCGCCCTCAAGGACATCGAGGACGCGACTGCCGAGGACGATACCGTCACGATCTGCTACACCAGCGGAACCACCGGCGATCCCAAGGGCATCATGCTGACCCACCTCAACTACTGGGCAAACTGCAAGGACGGGATCGAGCTCTTCGAGAAACCATATTACTTCACGACCCTCATCATACTCCCCGTGGACCACTCCTTCGCCCATACCGTGGGCATCTACGCGGCCCTTCTCTGCGGGATCTCCCTCTATTTCGTGGATCCCCGGGGCGGGGGAATCGCGATCCTGCGCAACATCCCGATCAACCTCAAGGAGGTTGAGCCCATGTTCCTCCTCACCGTCCCTGCCCTGTCGGGCAACTTCATGAAGAAGATCGTGGCGGGGATCGAGGAAAAGGGCGGCTTTATCGAAAAGCTCTTCAAGGCCGGGATCGCGGCGGGAATCGCCGTCAACGGCAACGGGTTCAACCCCGTTCCCTTCGGCGTCCGGGCGAAGAACGCCCTGGTCCACGGGATCGCCAAGGCCCTGATCTTCAACAAGATCAAGAAGATGGTGTTCGGCAAGAACATCCGCTTCTGCGTTGGCGGGGGCGCCCTCCTGGACGTAAAGCAGCAGGAATTCTTCGCCGCCTTCGGAGTCCCCATCTTCCAGGGCTACGGCCTCACGGAAGCCGCCCCCGTCATCTCCTCCAACACCCCCAGCAAGCACAAGTTCGGCACCTCCGGGATCGTGGCCCCCACCGTCCAGTGCCGCATCCTCCGGGAGGACGGGTCGGAATGCGCCGTCGGCGAGACCGGCGAGATCGTCATCCGGGGCGAGAACGTCATGAAGGGGTATTTCCGCAATCCCGAAGCCTCCGCCAAGGCCCTCCGGGACGGTGCCCTGTACACCGGGGACCTCGCCTATTACGACAAGGACGGCTTCCTGGTGGTGGTGGGCCGGGAGAAGGCTCTCCTCATCGCGGCGGACGGGGAGAAGTACAGCCCCGAGGAGATCGAGGAGGCCATCGGCACCTCCACGAATTGCTTTTCCCAGATCATGGCCTACAACGAGCAGAGCAAGTACACCGCGGGCGTCGTCTCCCTGGAGACCGGACCGGTGGAGCGCCTGATCAAGGCCGAGGGGATCAAGACCGCCGCGGCCCTGGCGGACCGGCTGGTAGAGGAATTTTACCGCTTCAAGGCCGATCCGAAGGCCAAGAAGGTTCCCGCCAATTGGATCCCCGCCACCTTCCTGATCGTACCCGAGGGCTTCAGCGACAAGGACGGAACGGTGAACTCCACCATGAAGCTGGTACGACATCGGGTGGCCAAGGTCCACGCCGAGGGGATCGCCTACCTCTACACCAACGAGGGATCCCGGCCGGCCAACCCCAGGAACGTGGAGGCCCTGCGGAAGATGTTCAATTTGTCCTGATTGCACGCGGCGGACCTTCCGGCCCGCCCTGTTCCATCGAGGGACCCCGGCGGCACGCCGGGGTTTTCTATTTCAGCGTGAAGGTCCCCGATTCGAGGAACGAGAGGGGCACGGGGTCCTTCCGGATCTCGTCGGGCAGTTTGAGGGAGGCGCTGCCCTTGACCTCGAAGCTTCCCTTCCTGTCCGTGAAGATCGCCTTCACGCCCTTGGACAGTTTCTTGGAGCTGAAGGTGTTGGTCACCTTGACCAGGGTCCGGGCGCCTTCCCGGACGACCCCGGCGGTATCCCCCAGCACCAGGGATTCCCCGTTCACGGAAAGTTCGTACCCCAGCTTCTGGAAGGACAAGGGCCCTTTGGCGTCGTTCCGGATCTCCAGGGTGAAGCTCACCGAGAGGGGCAGGTCCAGCTCCGCGGGATCGATGACCGGGGCCGTCGGCTTCCTCCCCGCCAGGACGTCCGCGAAGACCTTCTGTGCCTTGGCGGGATCCGCCTTTTTCCCCGCCTTGGCCAGGGCCTGGGCGACCTGGGCCGCCGTGGGCGGCTGGACCGCGAACCCGACCAGGGCCACGTGGGGCTTGATCGCGGGTATCTTCTTCTCCAGCTTGTAGGTGAACCGTACGTCCTTGGGCAGGCCCGGCAGTTTCGGAAGGGGGATGATCAGGACCCCGTCGATCACGGTGTTCAGCCACTCCTTGGCCGCGTAGTCCTTGACCAGTTTGATGACCGCGTCGTAGGCCAGGGTAACCGTGAAGGTATTGGATTTCTCCTTCCTCGCCGCGACCTTGAAGCCCCCCTGGCTCTGGGCCGAGAAGACCTTGGATCCCTCCACCGAAAAGTCCAGGGTCATTCCGGAAAAGGAAAGGTCGACGGGGTAGGGATTCTTCACAGCCAGCTCGAACAGGAAGGTAACGTCCCGGAGCGTCAGTGCTTCCACCTGGAAGCGCCGGATCTCCGCGGTGGGCTTCTGGAGCTGGGCCCACGCGGGCGAGGCAAGCAGGGCAAGGACGAGCACGAACGCTCCCAGGCGGATCTTCACGGATTCCTCCCCGTATCGTCTTATTACAGGCTCTTTGCCTTGACCCGTTCCAGGGCCCACAACACGTACTTGCGCACCCTGGGATTCGGGTCCGCCTCCAGCTCGGCCAGAAGGGACGCCCCCTCGGGGCCCGCCAGCCGTTCCAGGGCCCGGGTAACCGCGACGCGGACCTCGGGGTCCGGATCCCGGGCGGCCAGGACGATGCCGCGGAAGGCCTGCAGGCTCCCCACGTGGGAAAGCGCCGCCGCCGCTTCCCTGCGGACCTTCGGGTCCCGGTGCTTGAGCTCCTGGATCCGGGCTTCCACGTAGCCCCGGGTTTCCAGCACCTGCACGATGTAGGGCTTCAAGGAAGCGATGTCCTCCTCCAGAAGTTCCGCCATCGCACGCTCCCCGGCCTCGCCCATACGCCGGAATGCCTCGGACAGGAGGGCTTTCAGGTCCCCCGTCGCGTCCTTAAACCGCTCCACCAGGCGCTCCAGATCCCGCTTGGAGATCCGGACGGAAAGGGCGGCGAAAACCTGTTCCCGGAGCTCTTCCTTGTCTCCCAGGGTGTCCACGAGAAGATCTAAACTCCCCGTATCCCCCGCCCTGCCCAGGCCAGCGACCAGGGAATGCTTCACCTCGTCCACCTCGTTGGGATCCCCCAGCACCGAGCGCAGGCCGTCCAGAACCGCCGATCCGCCCTCCATGGCCAGGGCCGCGGACGCGGCCACCCGTACCCGTTCCACGGGGTCCCGAAGAAGGTCAAGGCCTCCGGACGCCAGGGCCTTGCCCTCGTGGAAGCCCGCCAGCGCCCGGGCGGCGG
>JBGSPT010000114.1:0-3270 GCA_041738475.1 Treponematales bacterium | reverse complement strand
CCCGGCCGCCCGCCAGGGAAGGATGGACTCCGCCGGGCAGGGGGAACGGGACCGGATCCGGGGCCTGGGCGGCCAGGACTGCAGGGAGGACGCAGAACAGCGCGAGAGCGATCAGGGCGGACCGCGGCCGCCGCGGGAATCGGCGGAGCGGGGAGGGCTCCGTCATCTAGAGGGGATCCTCGGGAAGCGGTAGCTTTCGTAGGCGTCGCTGACGACCACGGCTTCCGCTGTGCCGTCCCGGCCCAGGACGAATTCGTACTTCACGTCCCCGGTCTTGTCGAAGAAGCCGCCCTCCGCGAGGGGATAGATATGCATGGGCAGTCCCAGGGAGTCGTAGACCGTGTTGCCCCGGTACCAAATCCGGGTGCCTTCCGCCCAGACCTGCATGGAAGCGCCGTCCCCGAAGATCTCGCTGGTGTCGTACACTCCCGTCAGGTTCCCGTAGCCGGAGCTTTCCGCGGGCGCGGGTACACGGAGTTTCGGCGGCTCGTAGGGAATTCCCAAGAGGATCGCGGCCAGGTCTTCCGACATCCGACGGGCGGGCGCCTGGTCGATATTGCTGAGCACGATGACATCGACCGCCTCGCCGGGGTACCGGGTGAAGTCGGTGCGGAATCCGAAGACGTAGCCTCCATGGTAGGTCCGGGCTCTGCCGTCCTTCGGCCTGAGGTACCAGCCCATGCCGTAGGCGTTCCGGCTCTGGGGAGTGGGGCCGAACAGGAGGTCCCGGGATCGGTCGTCCAGGATCCCTCCCCGGGCAAGGGCCCGACTCCAGGAGTACAGATCGACGGCGCTGGCGCAGACCGCACCGGCGCCGGCAGCCCAGGAGGAATCCCAAGGGGGCACGGGTACGTAGTCTTCCCCCGTGAAGTGGTACCCCACGGAGACATCTCCTACGGCGAGCCCCGCCTCGTAGTCGCAGCAGGCATCGGACATCCCGGCGGGGCGGAACAGTTCGGTCCGGAGGAATTCCGAGTATGTCATCCCGGAAGCGGCCTCGACGACGCGGCCGAGAACCACGTACCCGGAATTGCTGTACCGGAATTTCGTCCCCGGCTCGAACTCCAGGTCCCCCGCCGCGATGGAAGCCAGGAGCACATCCGGGTCGGTCGCCTCGGCGAAGGCCTCGAAGGCCCCGGGGAACAGGATATAATCCGGGAGGCCGGACGTGTGGGTGAGCAGGTGCCGGATGGTGATCCCCTTCCCCTCGAAGAGGCCCGGCAGGTGCCCGGACACGGGATCGTCAACCGACAGGGCCCCCCGCTCCTGGAGCAGGAGGACCGCGGCCGCTGTAAATCCCTTGGAGATGGAACCCAGCCGGTACCGGGTCCCGATGTCGTTCAGGACGCCCCGTTCCCGATCCGCCATCCCGTAGCCCTTGCACAGAAGGATGCGGCCACCTCGAGCCGCGAGGACGGTGCCCGTGAAGGTTCCGGAGCGCACCCACCCCCGCACATAGGCGTCCAGCTCCGAAGCGAGCGAGGCTTCCGACCTTTCCTGGGCAGGGATCGGAAGAACCAGGGCCAAGGAAACGAGGATCAGGACCACGGCCCGGACTTTGAAGGCGGAAAAGGATTCCCGCACCATCGTCGTACCTCCCCATGGGATTCAGGAATGCCGGGATCGGTGAATTGTCCTCCCCTTCGGGCGGGGCGTCAAGGGAAACCGATACATATTGCCGGCCCGCGGATTGCGTTTATACTTATTCTATGATTCGTCCAGACCGTCTTCTCGAGGACCTCCACGGTATCCAGGAAGCCTCCGGCCGGAATTGGCTGCCCCCCGAGGAACTGGACCGTCTGGGGCGGCGATACGGCATGCTCCGGGGGGATATTCGGGGGGTCGCGTCCTATTATTCCATGCTCAGCCTGACGCCCCGGGGCCGGCACGTGATCCGGCTCTGCGTGTCCCCGGTCTGCCGCATGATGGGCTCCGAGGATCTGCTGGCCTTCCTTTCCCGGGAGCTTGGTGTGGAGCCGGGAGGGACGACCCCGGACGGCCTGTTCACCCTGGAGGAATGCCAGTGCCTGGGGCAGTGCGCCCTTTCCCCCGCCATGATGGTGGACGGCAGGGTCTTCGCCCGGCTTAGCCCCGATTCGGCCCGGGCGGCCCTGGACCTGTATCGGAGCGCGGATGCGGCGGATCGATCCGCCGAAGCGTCGGCCGTCTCGGAACCGGACTCCCCCCGCGGCGCGGCATTCTCCTGTCCCGGAGAGACCCGGATCGCCCTCCGGTACATCGACCTGCACGATCCCGGAGACCTTCGCTCCTACGAGGCCGCAGGGGGCTGGGCCGGGCTCCGGGCCGCCCTCGACAAGGATCCCGACGACCTGGTCGCCGACCTCACGAAGGCCGGGCTCCGGGGCCGGGGCGGGGCCGGGTTTCCCACGGGCACCAAGGAGCGGTCCACGGCCCAGACCTGCGAGGACTGCGACCGGTATGTGGTGGTGAACGCCGACGAGGGCGAACCGGGTACCTTCAAGGACCGGATCATCCTGGAGCGGGAACCCCAGCTTCTCCTGGAAGGCCTGGTCATCTCGGCGTACGCGATCGGCGCCCGGATGGGGTATATCTACGTCCGGGGCGAGTATACACGTTCCATCCGGAACCTCCGGACCGCGATCGACCAGGCAACGGCCGCGGGATACCTGGGCCAGAACATCCTGGGCTCGGGCTTCGACTTCGACGTGCAGATCCGGAGGGGGGCGGGCTCCTACCTCTGCGGGGAGGAACTGACCCTTCTGGAATCCCTGGAAGGCAAGCGGGGCTATCCCCGGATCAAGCCGCCCTTCCCCGCGGAAAAGGGGCTCTGGGGCAAGCCCACGCTGGTGAACAACGTGGAAACCCTGGCCAACGTCCCCTGGATCGCGGAACGGGGCACCGACGCTTATCTGGCCCTGGGAGTACCGGGTTCCCCGGGGACCAAGATCTTCTGCGTCTCCGGGGACGTGGCGCGTCCGGGCTTCTACGAGGCGGAGCTGGGCATCTCCCTGCGGGACCTGGTCGAAGGTTTCGGGGGCGGGGTGACTCCGGCCCCGGAGGGCTCGGCCGGGCCGGGGCGGGAACCGGCCGCCGTCCTCTTGGGCGGGGCCGCGGGCACCTTCGCCTCCGCCGCGCGGATGGACATCCGCCTCGATTACGACACCCTGAGGAAGGAGGGACTGACCCTGGGCTCCGGGGCCGTCATCGTGCTGGGTCCGGGGCGGGATCCGGCGGACACGATCCGGTCCATCCTGGAATTCTTCCGCCACGAATCCTGCGGCAAGTGCG
>JBGSPT010000088.1:0-19974 GCA_041738475.1 Treponematales bacterium | reverse complement strand
CCCGCCCCGTCGTGGTGGTGGCCAGCCAGCGGGCCGCCCTTACCCCCGTGCCTCCCCCGGACTACTTCGGGAGCCTCCTCGTGACCCTTGAACGGGGACAGAGCTTCGATCCCGAGGCGGTCGCGGCGCGCCTTTCCTCCTACGGCTACCTTCGGGTTCCCCGGGTCTCCCTGCCCGGGGAGTACGCCCTGAGGGGCGAGGTATTGGATCTCTTCATGCCCGGGGACGAGGAAGCCTGGAGGGTGGTCTTCGAGTTCGACGCGGTCGAGGAAATCCGGCGCTTCGATCCCGCCGACCAGACCTCCGGCCCTTCCCGGGAGGAGCATCTGGTGCTCCGCCCGGTGAAGGAGGTGGTCTGGGACGAGGAGCGCAGGTCCGTCCTGGTCCGGCGTCTCGCGGCCCTGCGGGGCTACGGACCCGAGAACGCCGCACTCCTGGCCGAGGCTTTGGCCGAATTCGGCGAGGCCAAGGGCGAGGAACTCCTCTTTCCCCTGGCCTTCGACCGTCCCGCCACCCTGTTCGACTACCTGCCCAGGGACGCGGTCGTTTTCCTGGCGGAGCGCGAACGGCTGTCGGGCCAGGCGGATGCGATCGCCCGGGAATATTCGGGGCTGTACCGCAAGGCCGCCCTGGAGGGTCCCGTCCCCCCCCCGGAGACCCAGCTGGTCGACTTCGAGTCCGCGGCGGGAACCTTGCCCCGAGTCGTGCGCACCTGGAGCCTGGCGGACGCCTCCGCGGACAGCCGCCTAGCCTTCGGCTCCGAGCCCTCCCGGTCCTTTTTCGGAAACATCACCTATTTCAAGGAAGAGCTCGGGACCCTGGCCCGGGGCGGATACGATGTCCGCATCTTCGCGGAGACCGACGTGCAGGCGGAGCGGATCCGCCTCATGCTCAAGGACTATCCCGTCCAGGTCCAGCCCGCGGGCCTTTCCGCGGGATTCTCCGTCCCCGACCTCCGGCTTATCCTTATCCAGGAAAACGAGATTTTCGGCCGCAGGAAACGAGCCCCCAAGTCCCTGAAGACCGCCCGATCCCGGGTCATCGACACCTTCATAGAACTGGCGCCCGGCGACTTCGTGGTGCACGTGAACTACGGGATCGGCCGCTTCACCGCCATCGAGCGGATGCGGGTCCTCGGAAACGACCGGGACTACGTGAAGATCGAATACGCCGAGGGCGAGACGGTCTTCGTGCCCATCGAGCAGGCCAACCTGGTCCAGCGCTACATCGGGAACGAGGGCGAGGAGCCCCGGCTGGACCGTCTGGGGTCGAAAAGCTGGGAAAACCGGAAGACCAGGGTTCGCAAGTCCGTGGAGGACCTCGCGGAGCGGCTCATCCGGATCTATTCCCGGCGCAGGACAGCCAAGGGATTCGCCTTCCCGCCGGACGGCGAATGGCAGACCGCCTTCGAGGCGTCCTTCCCCTACGAGGAGACCGAGGATCAGCTCCGCTGCATCGCCGAGGTCAAGGAGGACATGGAGTCCGACAAGCCCATGGACCGCCTTGTCTGCGGGGACGTAGGGTACGGCAAGACCGAGATCGCCCTGCGGGCGGCGTTCAAGGCCGTGATGGGAGGCAAGCAGGTGGCCTTCCTGGCCCCCACGACAATCCTGGCGGAACAGCACTACGAGACCATGAAGGAGCGCTTCTCCGATTTTCCGGTGCGCATCTCCATGCTCTCGCGGCTGGTCGAGAAGAAGGACCAGCGGCGCATCGTGGAGGAAGCCCGGACGGGGGCCGTGGACATCCTGGTGGGGACCCACAGAATCCTCCAGAAGGACATAGCCTTCAAGGAGCTGGGACTCCTGGTGGTGGACGAGGAACAGCGCTTCGGGGTCAAGGACAAGGAGCGCTTGAAGGAGATCAAGGCCTCCGTGGACTGCCTGACCCTGACGGCAACCCCCATCCCGAGGACCCTGCACATGTCCCTCCTCAAGATCCGGGACATGTCGGTCCTCACGACCCCTCCCTCCAACCGCCATCCCATCCGGACCTTCGTGGAGGAGTACGACGACGAGAAGATAGCCCAGGCGGTGCGGCGGGAGGTGGAGCGGGAGGGCCAGGTGTTCTTCCTGCACAACCGGATCGAGAGCCTCGAGGATGTCCGTACCCGCCTGGCCGCCCTGGTCCCGGAGGTGATGGTGGAGACCGCCCACGGACAGATGGACGCCCGGGAGCTGGAGGACGTGATGCATCGCTTCATCCACGGAGGCTTCCACGTCCTGGTGTCCACCACCATCATCGAGAACGGCATCGACATACCCAACGTCAACACCATCATCATCGACCGGGCGGACGTCTACGGCATCTCCCAGCTCTACCAGCTGCGCGGCAGGGTGGGCCGGTCGGACCGGATCGCCTACGCCCATCTCTTCTACCCGGACCGCCGGGTCCTGTCGGAAATCGCCATGAAGCGCCTGCAGATCATCTCGGACTTCACGGAGCTCGGGTCGGGGTTCAAGATCGCCATGAAGGACCTGGAGGTCCGCGGGGCGGGCAACCTCCTCGGGAGGGAGCAGTCCGGGGACATCTATGCCGTCGGATTCGACCTGTATCTTCGTCTCCTGGACGAGGCGGTGGCCCGGCTCACCCAGGAGGGCTGGGAGCCCGAGGAGGAACCCTACCTCGAACTGGACTACGCGGGCTACATTCCCGACGACTACGTCACCCAGAGCGCGGTCAAGATGGAGATGTACAAAAAGATCGCCTCGGTCTATTCCCAGGAGGATCTGGAAGCCCTGTACAGGGAGTTCGAGGACCGCTTCGGGCCCCTGCCGGACGAGGCGGCGAGCCTGCTGGCCCTGGCGGAGATCCGCCTTCTCTGCAAGCGCCTGGCCATAGCGTCCTTGAAGGAGAGGGGCGGCTTCGTGACCGTGGAGTTCTCCAAGGTGGCCAAGGTGTCCGTGGAGCGCCTGCTCCGGTTGATGCAGGAGAGCGGCCAGAAGATGAAGCTGGACCCCAAGAGGCCCAACGTCCTGTCCATCGCCACCGGGCCCATCGGCCTCCGGGAAAAAAGCGAGTTCATTCGGGAGAAACTTGCCGCATTGGCCGGTTGATGCGTGCCCCTAGTGCCTTTTATCTTTCTCCGTGCTCTCCGTGGTCGATCCCGGAGAACTTGCTCGCTCCATGCCCAGGGGCGGCCTGTGGGCGGGAGTTTCCCCGAAGCGCCTGCGGGCCATCCAGGACTGGGTCCACGCCCCAGCCCCGGCCAGGATTGCGATGAACAGGAAGACCAGCCGCATGGAAGCCGCCTGATAGAGGATCCCGCCAAGGAGGGAGCCGAAGACCTGGCCCGCGGTGAGCAGGGCCTCGTGCACGGTCATACGCCGGTCCCGGTCGGGTGCGCCGGAGGCGCCGTAGAACATGGAGCTGTTGTAGGCCCAGGCGGCGGCGAACCCGAATATCCCCAGGCCCGTCACCAGAATAGGCCGGAAGCCCGCGGCCAAGGCCAGGATCAGGGCCGCCACCGCCGCAAGGAGGGTGGGAACTATCAGAAGCCCCCTCCGGAACCTCCAGAAGGAGAATCGGCCGAAAAAGAGGAATCCCGCGGTGGTGGCGGCGGTCCGTACCGTGATCAGGAGACCCGTGTTGGACTCCGACAGCCCCAGTTCGGAGCGGGCGAAGAGCGGAAAGATGTTGGCAAGGATGCCCACGGCGGCGTACAGGACGGTCACGGAAGTCCAGGCGGAAAACCGGAGGGGCGTGCTTCCGTCCCGGGCGGGAGCCGTCTCGGCGCGCCCGGGAACCGGCCTCTCGTCCGAATCCCGGAGGACCCTCCGGGAAACCTGCAGGAAGACCGAGTTCGCGGCGAACATCGCGACGGCGAACCAGAGGGGAAGGAATTTCCCCCGCTCGCTCAGGGTTCCCGCGAGGTAGGGGCTGACGATTCCTCCCACGCTCCAGGAAAAGCTGAACAGGCCGGTCGCCCGGGAAAGATCCCTGCCTTCGAGGCCACGGGAGAGCCAGCCCATGAGTGGAGGCCAGAAGAAGGCAATGACCGCTCCGAAGGCGGAATAGGCCAAGAATGCCGCGGGAAGGCTGGGGAAGACGCAGAGGAGCAGGATGATGCCCGCGGACGCTGCGGTCATGAAGGTCATGGAATTTCGCGGAACCAGGCGCGCCGTGAGCCTGCGGAATATCAGGCACGACGCGAAGTATACCAGCGACCAGAGGGCCCCGAACCTCCCCACCACGGCGGGGGGGGCCCGGAAGACCTCCCGGAGGATGAAGATGAGCCCGAGATTCACGCTGCCGATGCCCAGGCTGTTCAGGAACGCGGCCGGCCCTATGACGGCCATCTTCCGCAATCCCGCGGATCCCGGGGGAGGCTCGATTGGATTCATGCGGATTCTGCTCCTTAGAGGACGTGCGCGGACCTCGGCCGCCGCACCGGCAAGGATGCAGACTAGGCCGCGGCGGCGGGAAAGGTCAAGGCGGTTTTGACATCCGGCTCCCGGGGGCTGTACAATCCAACCGACAGAACGGTTACCCCGCCGGAGGGCTGCGGAAACCAAGGCCGGCAATCCCCGGGAGGATAGGGATCGGATGGACAGGTCAACGAGGATTCGGGAACTGGAAGCCCTGATCGAACGGCACAACGATCTTTATTACAACTCCCAACCCGATATCTCCGACGAGGAGTTCGACCGCCTCCGGGACGAACTCGCGGCCCTGTCCCCCGGAAGCCCCGTCCTGGCGGGAATCGGCGCGGATTCCGCGGACGGCTTTCCGAAGGTCCGCCACCTGATGCCCATGGGCAGCCAGGACAAGGCCACGAGCCCCGAGGAGTTCCTCAAGTGGGCGGCCAAGGTGGGGCATCCCGAATACCTGGTGCAGTACAAGCTGGACGGGGCCTCCCTGGAACTCCAGTACGAAGACGGCGGACTGCGCCGGGCCGTCACCCGGGGGGACGGCGAGATCGGCGACGAGATCACCCCCAACGCCCGCCGCATGGCCGGAGTTCTGGACCGCCTGCCGGAGCCCTTCACCGGCGCGGTTCGGGGCGAGGTGGTGATGACCCGGGAAGTCCACGCCCGGAAGTACTCGGACAAGGCGAACTGCCGCAACGCCGCCAACGGACTCATGAAACGCAAGGACGGGGCGGGAAGCGAGGACCTCCGGGTGATCTGCTACGACGCTCTGAGCGTCGTGGATGCGCCGAGCGTCGGGGATACGGGTTTTTTCCCCGACGAGAAGTCCAAGCTTTCCTGGCTGGAGCGGATGGGCTTCGAGACCGTGCCCCTGAGGGTTTTCGCTTCCCCCGGGGAGGTGGTGGATTGGCGGGCCCATGTCATGGACGCCCGACCCGGGCTTCCCTACGACATCGACGGACTCGTGGTCAAGGGGAACGAAATCGATCCCGCCGACATGGCCCGGGCCCGGCCGGAAAAGCAGATCGCCTTCAAGTTTTCCCCCGAGGAGGCGGTCTCCACGGTCCTCCGGGTGGAGTGGAGCGAATCGGGGGCGAACTTCACCCCCATCGGCGTCCTGGAACCCGTGCGCCTGGCCGGGACGGTCGTCCAGAGGGCCAACCTGTGCAACACCGACATGATCCGCTCCCTGTCCCTTAGGATCGGGAGCCGGGTGGTCATCACCAAGCGGGGGGAGATCATCCCCAAGATCGAGTCCCTGGTGGAGAATCCAGCGGACGTCCGGGAGATCCCGGTGCCCTCGGACTGCCCCTCCTGCGGCTCCGCCCTGGTGGACGAGGGAACCCGGCTGTACTGCCCGAATCCCGAGTGCCCCAAAAAAACCCTGCACCGCCTGGAGAAATGGCTCTCGGTCCTGGACGTCCGGGATTTCGGCTCCGTGATCCTGGGCAAGCTCCACGCCGCAGGGAGGGTCCGGTCCCTGGCGGACCTGTACACCCTGAAGGCGGAGGAGCTGGCGGCCTTCGACCGGATGGGGGAGGTCCTGGCCCGGAAGATCCTGCGCAACCTGGCGGCCCGGAACGAGGTGAGCCTGGCCGAGTTCGTGGCGGGCCTGGACATCGAGGGGGTGGGGGAGCTGGTGGCGGAGAAGGCCGTGGCCGCCGGCTTCGACACCCTGGATAAGCTCCGGGCCGCGGATCCCTCGGAGCTTGCGGCCGTCGACGGTTTCGGGGAGATCCTTGCGAACGCCCTGGCCGGCGGGCTTCGGACCCTGGCCCGGGAGATCGACGCCCTGATCGCGGCCGGGGCGGTCCGGATCCGTCCGCCCGCCGCCGCAGGCCCCCTGGCCGGGAAGAGCTTCTGCTTTACCGGGGAACTCAAGTCCATGAAGCGGGGCCAGGCGGAAGCCCGGGTGAAGGCCCTGGGAGGCTCGGCCAAGTCCACTGTTACCAAGGACCTGTCCTTTCTGGTGACGAACGATCCCGAGTCCGGATCCGACAAGAACCGCAAAGCCCGGGCCTTCGGAGTCCGGGTGATCGGCGAGGAGGAATTCTTCGCCCTGGTGGAGGGAAGAGCGTGAAACGTCGTGGTTCCGGTCTGTTCATGGCCGTCGTAGTGACTCTGGCCTTGGTCTTCCTGGGATTGACCGTCCTGACGGCAGTCCAGAAGGCCCAGATCGCCCTGCTGGAAAAGGGGATCCAATCCCTGAAGGAGGAGATCGTCCCGATTCGCTTCATGGTACTGGAACGGGACAAGGGCATGGTGAAGGCCCGGGTCCGGATGTACGACCTCGGAGGGAACGAGGTGGATCTCCTGGAGATGACCTGGCCGGGAACGGAACTCTCCTTCGATATCTCCGTGGTCCCCGCGGCGGGGCGCTTCCTGGCCTTCCCCCGGCGGATCTTCACGGACCGGCTGGCCCCGTCCTCGGGAACCAACCTCTATCCACGGTACGACCGGGCCGGCTTCCCCGCGGTCTTCGAGGGCGCGGAGTTCGGACGGCTCGGCCGCAGGCGTCTTGAGGATCTCTTCCAGGCCCTCAAGGAGGACCGGGAGCCCTCGGGATCCTTCGGGAGCGTCGTGCACGACATAGCCCGCATAGCGGCCTTCGAACCCGGAGTCGTGTACAAGGTGGTCGCCCGGGCCAAGGGCGGGATCGAGATCCTGGAGGACTGATTTGGATATCCAACGCCTCAAGGGCCCCCTCTTCGCAGCCGCGGACGCCGTGACCTTCCTCCTGACCCGGCCCGCGGGCTGGGCGATCCTGGGAGGAATCCTGGTCTTCGGATTCACCCTGCGGCTGATCGCCGCGCTTCATGACCGGTCCCTGACCTGCGAAGCCTCGGGCAGGCGCATGGGAGCGGGGCAGGTGTTCGGCCTCGTCGTGAAGGAGTTGTACGGGAGTCTCGCCGCCGCGGTCACGGTGCTGCCCACCCTCGCGGTCGTGCTGGTCGGTGCCGTCCTCCTGGTGGGGGTTTCGGACTCCATGCGCGCCCTTGACGAGATTGCGGAAAACCGCGCCCGCATCTCCGAGCTCTCCGCGGTGGTCCGGAACCTGGAACGGCGGTACCGGGTGGCGGACGTGCGGGTTCTTTCGGCGGACGGCCGGACCGCCGGCTTGGCCCTGGCCTTCTACGATTCCCGAAATCCCGGGAAGCCGGTCCGGACACAGGAGGTGTCCATCGAGGGGAGCGAGGTCTTCGTGGATGCCCTGGTCGCGGATTTCGCCTATTCCGAGATCGAATCCGGCAGAAGGGTGAACCTGGCCCTGCCGTACAGGGTCTACGGGAACCTGCAGGCCCCGGCGGAAGGCCGGGAACTGGCCCTCCTGGACGACCAGGGCATCCCCCTGCTGTACCGGCGCGCGGAGGCGGAGGTCTACGGCATCGATCCCGAGGCCTACGACGCCCGCCTCGAAGAACTGATGGGCCTCCTCTCGGACGAGGCTGCCCGAAGGAAGGCCGGAATCGTCCGAAGCGTCTTCGGGGCGGCGGTCCGGCGCCGGATCCGGGCCGGGGATTCTTTCACTATCTGGGTCGAGCAGACCGGGGGGCTTACGATAAAGGGCGACGGCGGGTTCTGATCGAACCATCGAACCGCCGCCCGGGGCTGTCCGAAAAGCTCAGTAGCTTTTTGGACATCCCGACCGTATTGCCCTTACCCCGGCGCCCGCTATAGAATCCCGTCGACCACACCATCCCCGAGGAGTACCCATGAAGGACGCGAAAACCCGCTGGAAGGCCTGCGTATCCCGAGCCCTGGAGGCGGTAGCCCGGGAGAAGGGCATCCCCGCGGAAGCTCTCTCGGCCCTGTCCCCGGTGGCGGAGGTGCCGCCCGATCCGGAGCTCGGGGACCTGGGATTTCCCATGTTCCCCTACGCGAAGGTCCTCCGGGCCGCCCCTGCCCAGATCGCCCAGGCGTCCGCCGCGTCCATCCTCGGGGACCCGGAGGCCGCGGGCCTGGGGACCGTCCGGGCGGAAGGCCCCTACCTGAACGTGCTCCTGGACCGTCCCGCCGTGGCCCGGGAGGTGCTGGACGCGGTGGGCCGGGATCCGGACGGATACGGCCGGAACGAGTCCCTGGCGGGTCGGAAGATCATGGTGGAATTCTCCAGCCCCAACACGAACAAGCCCCTCCACCTGGGCCACCTCCGGAACGACGCCCTGGGGGAGAGCGTCTCCCGGATCCTGGCGGCCAACGGGGCGGAGGTCTTCAAGATCGACCTGATCAACGACCGGGGAGTCCATATCTGCAAGTCCATGCTGGCCTACATGGCCTACGGCCAAGGCAGGACCCCCGAGTCCGAGGGGGTCAAGAGCGACCATTTCGTGGGGGACTACTACGTCCGGTTCAACGACCTCAAGAAGGAGGACCCCGCCGCGGAGGAGAAGGCCCAGGCACTTCTGGTGAAATGGGAGGCCGGGGATCCCGAAACCCTGGCCCTGTGGAGGACCATGAACGGATGGGCCGAAGGCGGCATCCGGCAGACCTACGAGCGGACGGGCATCTCCTTCGACAAGTACTACCACGAGAGCCGGATCTACGTGACCGGAAAGGACGAGGTGCTCCGGGGCCTTGCGGCCGGGGTGTTCTTCAAGGCCGAGGACGGTTCCGTGCGGGTGGACCTTGCGGACATCGGCCTGGATGCGAAGGTCCTGCTCCGCAAGGACGGCACTTCCATATATATGACCCAGGACATAGGTCTGGCCATCGAGCGGCACAAGGACTGGCCCTTCGACCAGCTCGTCTACGTGGTGGCCAGCGAGCAGCAGTACCATTTCAAGGTGCTCTTCCATATCCTGGCGAAGCTGGGCTACCCCTGGGCAGCGAACCTCTACCACCTGTCCTACGGCCTGGTGAACCTGCCCGAGGGCCGGATGAAGACCCGGGAAGGCACGGTGGTGGACGCGGACACCCTGCTGGACTCCCTGCGGGAACTGGCGGTGGAGGAGATCGCCTCCAAGGGCAGGGAGGACGCGGTGGGGGACATCTCGGAGACCGCGGAGAAGATCGCCCTGGGGGCCGTGCACTACTACCTGCTCCAGGCCACGCCCTCCAAGGACATGATCTTCAATCCCAAGGAGTCCCTCTCGTTCAACGGCGCCACGGGGCCCTATATCCAGTACATGGGTGCCCGGATTTCCTCCATGCTTCGGAAGCACGAGGCCGGGGAGGGGAACGCCCGGGGAGGGACCGTCCGGCCCGAGCTCCTCGCGGGAGACGCGGAATGGGCCCTGGTCCGCCAGGTTGCGGAGTATCCGGAAGCCGTGGCCCAGGCGGCCCGGGGCTTCGACCCCTCGGCGGTGGCGGCCTGCCTGTACGGCCTGGCCTCGGCGTTCAGCAGGTTCTACCACGACAACCCCGTCCTTACAGCCCCGGACAAGGATACGGCCGCGACCCGCCTGGCCCTGGCTTCCGCCGCCCGGACCGTGCTCAAGAACGGCCTTTCCCTGGTTTGCATACCCTTCCTGGAGACGATGTGAGGGCCTCAATTGACATGGGGCGCCGTTCCATCGTATAAAGTCACGCTCGCAGGAAGTATTTACCGAGCCGTACCATACGAACATAGAGGTTATCCAGATGTACGCAGTCGTTGAAGTGAAGGGCAAGCAGTACCGCGCGGAAAAGGGCGAGAGCATCCGTGTGGATCGCATGGACGGCGAGAAGGGCCAAGAGGTCTCCCTCGAGTCGGTACTCCTGGTGTCCGGCGATACCGTCAAGGTCGGCGCGCCCTACGTTTCCGGCGCCTCGGTCAAGGCCGTGATCGCGGACCAGGCCAAGGCGGACAAGATCATCGTTTTCAAGTACAAGTCCAAGAAGGACTACCGCCGGAAGCACGGCCACCGGCAGAGCTACACCCTGCTCAAGGTCGAGGACATCCTCGGGGCCTAGGCACCGAGGATGATAGAAGTCCGGGCCCGGCTGGGGCTTGACGGTGTGCTCAGGCGCGTCGATTCCTCCGGCCATGCCGGGACGGACGCCGCCGGCAGGGACCTGGTATGCGCGGCCGCTTCCGTCCTGCTCCGGACCGCGTATGAAGCGTTTGCCCAGGTGTCGGGAACCCGGATCGAAGGATCGGCGCCGGAACCGGGGAGGCTTTGGTTTTCCCTGCGGAGCTATCCGCCGGAAAGCGCGGATCGATTGAGGGGCATCGGGGATTTTCTTCTGACCGGGCTGTCCGGCCTGGAGAGGGAGAACCCCGGGGCATTGAAACTGACAACGGAACGGCATTGGAGGGAATGATATGGCGCATAAGGGCGTGAACGGCCGGGATTCGAACCCCCACCATCTCGGCATCAAGGCCAGCGGAAACTCCGTGGTGACCGCGGGCTCCATCATCGTGCGGCAGAGGGGCACCCACATCCACCCCGGCGAAAACGTCGGGATCGGCCGGGACGACACCCTGTACGCCCTGGTGGACGGCCGGGTCACCTTCTCGGACCGCCGCGGCCGCAAGTACGCGGGGATCGAGCCCGTCCAATCCTAGGATTGGAACGCGGCCCGGCGGCGTCTCGAAGGCGCCCGCGGGATTCGACTGGAGCCGCCCGCGGGGATAGAGCCGCGGGCGGTTTTTTTATCCCGAGGCGGCGCGTCCGCCCCGGGCGATTCGGAGGCAGGGGTTGATCAAGTTCGCCGACGAGGCCGACATCACGGTATCTTCCGGTAAGGGCGGAAACGGCTGCATCGCCTTTCGCCGGGAAAAGTACGTTCCCCGGGGCGGGCCCGCCGGGGGCGACGGGGGCCGGGGGGGGGACGTGGTCTTCGAAGTTCGCCGGAACCTTCGAACCCTGGCGCACCTCCGCTACCAGCAGATCTACAAGGCCAAGAACGGCCAGGACGGGACCAGCAGGAACATGCACGGTTCCGACGGGGCCGACGCGGTCATCCCGATCCCCCCGGGCACCCTGGTCAAGGACGCCGATACCGGTGAGGTCCTTAGGGACTTCACGGAGGAGACGGAACGATGGGTCTTCTTAAAGGGCGGCAACGTAGGCTGGGGCAACACCCATTTCAAGACCTCCGTGAACCAGGCTCCCCGGATCGCCCTGGACGGAAAGCCCGGCAGGACGGTCCGGCTTCGGGTGGAGCTTCAGCTTCTGGCGGACATCGGCTTCGTGGGTTTTCCCAACGCCGGCAAGAGTTCCCTCCTGGATCACTTCACCAACGCCCGTCCCAAGATCGCTCCGTATCCCTTCACGACCAAGATTCCCAACCTCGGAATGCTTTCCGTGGACGACCGGGACATCATCCTGGCGGACATACCCGGGATCATCGAAGGCGCCCACGAGGGCCACGGCCTGGGAATCCGCTTTCTCAAGCACATCTCCCGGGCTTCCGCCCTGGCCTTCCTGATCGATCTGGACGACGATAATTTCCGGGAAGCCTTTCCCGTCCTCCTCGCGGAGCTCCGGGAGTACTCCGCGGACCTCGTCGCGAAGCCCCGCATCGTGGCGGGGACCAAGCTGGACCTCCCCGGTACCGCGGAACGCCTTGCGGAGCTCCGGGCGGCCCTGCCCGCCGAAAGGGTCTTCGGAATTTCCGTGTTTACCCGGGAGGGCATCCCCGCCCTGCGCTCGGAGTTTTTGGGCTTCGTGCTCGAGGCCGAGCGGGCCCAGGAGGCGTCCCGGGCCGAGTCCGGGACTTCCATGGACCCGGGGACCGCACCCGGCGGGGTCCGGGCTTCCGGAGCGACTACGGCTACGGAACGCGGAGGTTCGGGATCGGCGGAGTCGGGATCCTCCGGGAATGCGGGGACCGTCTGGACGGCCACGGCGGGCTGGAAGGACGGGGACTAGCCGTGCGCCTCCTGATGCTCGGAGGGAGCTTCAACCCCATCCATATCGGGCATCTGATCCTGGCGGAGGAAGCCCGCATCGCCCTGGGCTATACCCATGTGGTCCTGGTTCCGGCGGCCCTCCGGCCCCTGAAGGACCTGGCGGACGATCCCGGACCGGAAGCCCGGCTGGCCATGACCGCCGCTGCGGCCCGGGACGATCCGAATCTCATCGTCTGGGACGGGGAGATCCGCCGGGGCGGGCTGTCCTATTCCATCGACACGGTCCGGGAACTTTCCGGGGCCTTCGACCTGGACGAGAAGCCCGGCCTCCTGGTCGGGGACGACCTTTTGTCCGGATTTTCCGAGTGGAGACAGGCGAATGCCCTGGCCCGGGAAGCCCGCATAGTCTGCGCCCGCCGGGAGAGGTCCGACCGGGTGGAATTCCCGTACGATCACACCTACCTGGACAATCTCCTGATACCCGTATCCTCCAGGATGATCCGGGCGCGCATCGCCTCCGGACAGCCCTACCGCCGGCTTGTTCCCGATCCTGTCTGGCGCATCATCGAAGAAAGCGGGTACTACCGTCGTGGCTGAACCGGATCCGGAGGGACTACCGGAGCGGTTGGAAGAGGCGGCACGGAGTCTTTTAAGCCCCAAGCGATTCGAGCACAGCCGGGGCTGCTCCCTCTTCGCCGCGGAGGTCTGCGTCCGGGTCGGGATAGACCCGAGGAAGGGCTTGGCGGCCGGCTGGGCACATGACATGGCCAAGGAACTACCCGGGGACGTGCAGGAACGTCTCGCCCGCGACTGTCCCGTGGCCGTTCCGGAGAGCGTGTTCGGGAATCCCGTTCTCCTGCACGGGCCTGCCGCCGCCGCTCTCCTGGCACGGGAGTACGGCGTCCGGGACCGGGACATCCTCGAGGCGGCGGCCCTCCATACGGTGGGGCGGCCGGATATGGGGCCCCTGGCCAAGATCGTCTGGGCGGCGGACAAGCTGGAACCCGGCAGACGCCATGTGGACGAGGCCGTCCGCAGGCGTTGTCTGGGCCTCGACCCGGACGCCCTGCTCCTGGAGGCCCTAAAAGCCACCCTGGCCTGGCTTTCGGCGAAAGGCCGGGAGGTTGCGCCGGAAACCCTGGATCTGTACAATACCCTGCGAAAAGAGCGCGAATGAAGCACATCACCCTGGACAAGAGTTCGATATTCCTGATCCTGATCATACTCTTCATCACCGCCTGCGTCGGATTCCTTCTGCTCCGGCTCCGGGCGGACTCCCTGGACGAGGCGCTCAAGAACGATCGGATCCTGAACATCGCCATCGTGGTGGAAAAAGCCGGGAAACCTGCGGCTACGGAAATTTTCTTCTATTATCCGATGAACCAGCGGGGGGCGTTGTTGGACGTCCCCGCGGAGACCGGGTTGATCCTGAAGTCCCTGAACCGGGTGGACCGGATCGACGCCCTCTACGATCCCCAGAGCCCCAAGGCCTATCTGGAGGAGGTCTCCCGCCTGATCGGTTCGCCCCTTCCGTTCTACATCATCCTCCGGGAATCCGGCCTGGTAGAGCTCGTCGACCTCCTGGACGGGCTTCCCCTCTTCCTCCCGAACCCCGTGGACGCCCAGACGCCCTACGGCCGTATCCTCCTTCCCTCCGGATCGGTGGTCCTGGACGGCAGCAAGATATCCGCCTTCTCCTCCTGGTCCGATCCCGAGTCCCCGGAACTGGAGCGGGTAGAGAGGCGCCAGCGCCTTCTCCAGGCCCTGATCAAGCGGATCGGGGACCGTCAGGAATATGTCCTTTCCAAGACGGTGTTTCCGGAGATCTCCCGACGCATGCGGACGAACATCGAGCCCGACGCCCTGTATCGCCTCGTCGAGCGGCTCGGGGGACTCGATGTCGACCGTCTGGTGACCCAGCGCATCACGGGGAATTATCGGTCCGTGGACGGTTCAACACTCCTGTTTCCCCACTACGACGGAAGCCTTGTCAAGGACATCGTGAAGCAGACCCTGAACGCCTTGGTTAACGCGGAAAGCTTCGCGGTGGCGGACAAGGTTTTCACCATCGAAATCCTGAACGGGACTACGATACGAGGTCTGGCGGGAAAAACCGCGGAGATTTTCCAGAGTTTCGGGTACGAGGTGGGTTCCGTGGATAACGCGGAGTCCCAGGATCTCGCCCGCACGATCATCTACGACCGGTACTCCAACGGCGAGGCGGCCCGCACCATCGGCAACGTGATCCGCTGCAGGAACGTGGTGCCCGGGGACGGGGGCCGTCCGGAGTCCTTCGCGGATTTCACCATCGTGCTGGGCAGGGATTTCGACGGGAGGTTTTGTGCCGATTGACCATCGTTCCGAAGTGCTGGCCTGCGCCCAAGTCCTGGCGGACCACAACGGCCAGGATACCCTCGTCCTGGACCTTACCGAACTCTCCTTGTGGACGGATTTTTTCGTGGTGACCACGGCCACGAGCTCCGCACACCTGGCGGGTCTGGTGCGGCACCTTTCCGAGCACCTGGCCACCCGGGGATTGGAGCCGGCCCGGAAACCCCGTGTCGCGGATGACGAGGAGTGGTGCCTCGTGGACGCGGGCTGGTTCGTGATCCACGTGATGAGCGTCCGGGCCCGGGCTTTCTACGAGCTCGAGAAGCTCTGGTTCCAGGCGAAGGCGGAATCCGTGGCTCCCTCCCGGCCATCCGTGACGGACGGCGGATCCTCGAGCCCGTCTTGATCGTCCAGGATCGGTCCCCGCCGGAGAAGGCCGGGTAAAAAAAGAGCTTCCGGAAGGCCCGGGGGCCCACGGAAGCTCCGAATCTCCGGAAAGGCGCCGTCACTCGTCGAAATCGTCGTAATCCAGGTCATCCTCGTACTCGTACTCGTCCCCGTTGGATTCCTCGTCGAAATCGTCGTCCAGGTCCTCGTCGAAATCGTCTTCCTCGTCCTCGAAGTCCTCGTCACCCTCGTCGAAGTCCTCGTCGTCGAGGTCGTCGTAATCCTCTTCCTCCTCGAAATCTTCCTCGTAATCCTCGTCGAAGCCGTCCCCGAAGAGCAGGATGGGGTTATCCCGGGCCGGTTCGAGGGATTCCACGCCGAGGATGGAAAGGGTTGGATCGAGCGCCGATTCGCCGTTGGACGAGGTCATATCATATTCCTCCCGAAGAATTCCTATTCCGCCTGGGGAAGGAGGTCCCGTACCGAAAACCCCGGAACGACGATGCGGGACCATGGTTCCATCGAAAATCTAAAAGAGACTTGTCGGTTCTGTCAACTACGTTTTCGAGATAATAAGAAAAATACCGGACAGGGCCCCGGTTCATTTTTCCATTGATCTGGGACCGGTTCCGGGGCTAGGATGGCTCACCATGGACGACACGAATTTCGAGACCCTCCTGGGAATGGCCCTCGAGGAGGATCTCGGCGGCATCGGAGACGTCACCAGCCGGGCCATCTTTTCCGACGAGGATGGCTGCACGGCGGTCCTTACGAGCAAGGATACCGGGATCCTCTGCGGTATCCGGAGGTTTGAGCAGGTTTTTCACCGGGTCGATCCCTCCGTGCGGATCGATCTGTCCGCCGCGGACGGGGACCGGCTGTCCCCCGGGATGGAGCTTGCCCGGGCCGCGGGCCCTACGAGGTCCATCCTCGAGGCGGAGCGGACGGCGATAAACTTCCTTTCCTTCCTGTCCGGGATAGCCACGTCTGCTTCCGAATACGTCCGCGCCGCCGGGGACCGCGGCAGGGCGGTCGTGCTGGACACCCGGAAAACCCTTCCCGGCTACCGGAGCCTTTCCAAGTATGCGGTCCGGGTCGGGGGAGGCGCCAATCATCGCATGGGGCTCTACGACATGGTCCTGATCAAGGATAACCATATCGATGCAGCCGGGGGCATACCGCGGGCCGTGGAGCGGGCGCGGTCCCGGTGGGGGCGCCGGTTCCGCATCGAGGTGGAGTGCCGGACCGTGGACGAGGTCCGCCAGGCCGTCGAAGCCGGAGCGGATATCGTGATGCTGGACAACATGGACTACGAGAACGCCCGAAAGGCCCTGGATCTCCGCGGGCAGGGCGTCCAATTCGAGGCTTCCGGCGGGATTTCCCTGGATACCGCGGGGGAATGGAGCGCCCTGGGGGTGGATTACCTGTCCGTGGGACGACTTACCCATTCGGTGAGGGCCTTCGACTTCTCCCTGACGATCCTGAAGGACGGGTCGCCATGAGCTCCCGCCAGGAATCCTTCGACGTCATCGTAGTGGGCTCGGGAATCGCGGGGCTTTCAGCGGCCGTATGCGCTGCGGAGTCGGGGGCGTCCGTGTGCGTCCTGACCAAGGAGGAGTCTTCCCTGGAGTGCAATACCCGGTACGCCCAGGGCGGCATCGTGGCCCGGGGGGGGCCGGAGGATCCGGAGCTCCTGGAGCAGGATATCTTGTCCGCGGGGTGCTGGCTGAACAACCGCGAGGCGGTGGGCATCGTCAGCCGGGAGGGACCCTCAGCGGTGGAGGACCTTCTGCTCCGGAAGGCCGAGGTCCCCTTTCTCCGCAACTCCGAGGGCGAGGTGGATCTTACCCGGGAGGCGGCCCACTCCATCCGGCGGATCTGGCACGTCAAGGACTACACCGGACGAGCCATCCAGGAAGCCCTCACGGCTTACGCACGGAGTTTACCGAACATCCACGTCTTCACATCCTGCATGGCCGTGGACGTGATCACCAACACCCACCATTCCCGGGACGACGCCCAGAGATACGCTCCGAAACGCGCCCTCGGGGTCTACGTCTACGGGGAAAACACCGGGGAAGTCATACCCTTCTTCGCCCCCGCCACCATCCTGGCCGCTGGAGGAGTGGGAAACCTCTTCCTGCATACCTCCAATCCTCCGGGCGCCACGGGGGACGGGATAGCCATGGCCGAACGGGCCGGCGCCGAGGTCATCAACGCGGAATACGTGCAGTTCCATCCGACGATCCTCTTCCACCGGGATCTGAAGGGTTTCCTGATCTCCGAGTCCCTCCGGGGGGAGGGCGCCCGGCTCATGAACCGCAAGGGCGAGTACTTCATGGACCGCTACCACCCGGCCCTGAAGGATCTGGCCCCCAGAGACGAGGTTTCCCGGGCCATCTATTACGAGATGGAACAGACGGAATCCACCTACGTCCTCCTGGATACCTCCCTGCTCAAGGTGGATCCCCGGGACCGTTTCCCCAGCATCCACGAAACCTGCCTCAGGGCCGGGATCGACATGACCCGGGATCCGATCCCCGTGGTGCCCGCGGCCCACTACTTCTGCGGCGGCGTGAAGACGGACATGGAGGGCCGCACGACGATCCCTGGACTCTACGCCGCGGGCGAAGCGGCCTGCACCGGCGTACACGGGGCCAACCGCCTGGCCTCTGTATCCCTCCTCGAGGGGCTCGTCTTCGGCCTCCGGGCCGGGCGTGCCGCCGCGGGGGAAACCGACCGTCCGGGCCAGCCCCTGATCCAGAGCATCCCCGACTGGGTCTTTCCCGCGGAGGAGGAGGCCGCGGACCCCATCCTCGTCTACCACGACCTTTTGAATATACAGATGACCATGTGGGATTACGCGGGGATCGTCCGTACAAGGAAGCGTCTTGCCCGGGCCAAGGCGGACCTGAATTATCTGGCCCACAGGCTGGACAGCTTCTACCGCCAGGCCAGGCTCTCGCGCCCCCTGCTGGAGCTCCGGAACGCCGTGGAGACGGCATCCACCATCGTCCGGGCCGCGGAGGCGAACCCGAAGTCCTTGGGCTGCCATTACCTGCGGGGAGCGCCGGTTTGACACGGTGGGCGTTCCCGTAGTATCGTATCCCGCCATGGATAGGAGGGTCGTCGTCGAGGCACCCGCCAAAGTCAACCTGCATCTCCAGGTTTTAGGCAGGCGTCCGGACGGGTTTCACGACATACTCAGCCTATTCCAGGCGGTGTCCCTCCGGGATACCCTGGATGTCAGAATCCTTCCTGACCCGGGCGTCCGGGTGTTCGGAGATTTCGACTGTCCCGAACCGGAGAACACGATAGCCAGGGCCGCGCGGATCTTCTTGGACGCCCTGGACCGTCGGGAGGGAATCGAGGTTCACGCGGTCAAGCGGATTCCCGCCGGTGCCGGGCTCGGAGGAGGGTCCAGCGATGCAGCGGCGGTCCTGAAAGCCCTGAACCGGGCTTTCGGAAACGCGCTGTCCGGGATGGAACTCGCACGCCTTGCGGCGGAGATCGGATCGGACGTGCCCTTCTTCCTGGGAGGACCCTGCGCCGTGGTAAGCGGCAGGGGGGAGATCGTGGAGCCCTCCCCGGCCCGGTCGGACTACAGCCTGGTCGTGCTGTTCCCGGGATTCCAGACCGGGACGGCCGCCGCCTACGCGGCCGTGGACTTGGCCCGGAGGGGATCCCCGCCCGCGGGAACCGAGGGTATGGATGCCCGGCGGATACGAAAGGAGTACCGGAAGGGTCCGGAAACCTGGACCTTCCGGAACGACTTTTACGATGCCCTGGCCCCGGCTAACCCGGAGCTGGGACGGGTCCGGGACGCCCTGGACGGCGAGGGATCCGTCTTCTCGGGTATGACGGGTTCGGGGAGCGCTTTTTTCGGAGTCTTCGGATCGGATGCCGCGGCGGAACGAGCCGCGGGGACCTTGAACGAACGGGAGGGTGGCCAAGGCCGATGGATCGCGGCAGTCGCGGCGCCGCTTGCGCGCATGCCGGTCCCGAGGTTACAATAAAAGCGCGTTTTGAGCCCGCGAGAGCGGGGCCCCGCCCGTGGGGGGATCCTCGTCAAGGAGAGGCATCGTATGGAGATCACGGATATCCGCATCCGGAAGGTAACCAGCGAGGGGAAGCTCAAGGGCTATGTGACCGTGACGTTCGACGAGTGTTTCGTGGTCCACAACGTGAAGGTGATCGAAGGCAAGACGGGAGTGTTCATCGCCATGCCGAGCCGGAAGACTCGGACGGGCGAATACAAGGACATAGCCCATCCCATATGCCCGGATTTCCGTCAGAGACTCCAGGACAAGATCCTGGAGGCCTTCGGAAACCCCGAAAATTTCGAGGAGGAACCGGCCACCTAGGCCGCTCCGGACCGTCCGAATCCGTGGGACGTCGACAAGTGGTAAGTCAGCGGGCTTTGGTTCCGCCATTCGCAGGTTCGAATCCTGCCGTCCCAGTAACGGGTAGTTATAGTACCATCAAGGAGTATCGTATATGAGCCAGACATTGTTGACCGCCGTTTCCCGCCCGACCGCCACCAAGGGTCAGGTCCGCCGCCTGCGCGCGGAGGGCAAGCTCCCCGCGGTCATCTACAACCGACACGGCCAGTCCCGCCCCATCCTGCTGGACGGCGCGGAATTCGCCAAGGCTGTCGCCGGCGTTTCCGAGAGCACCATCCTCAAGCTCTCCATCGACGGCAAGACCACGGAAGCCTTCATCAAGGACCGCCAGGTGAACTGGCTTCGGGGGATCCTCCTCCACGTGGACTTCTTCGAGGTCGAGCAGGATCAGGCCATCCGCGCCCATGTTTCCATCCACCTGGTCGGAAGCCCCATCGGCGTTCGGGAGGGAGGCGTCCTTGAATCGCCCATCCATGAAGTCGAGGTGGAGTGCCTTCCCAAGGACCTGCCCGGCAAGATCGAGCTGGACGTATCCGGGCTGGGCGCCAACCATTCCATCCACGTCCGGGACATCAGCCTCCCGAACGTGAAGATCCTGAATTCCGGCGACCAGGTAGTCGCCCTGGTCAAGTTCGCCAAGGCCGAGGCCGCTCCCGCGGTCGAGGAAGCCGAGGCGGCCGTGGGCGAGGCCGCTCCCGCGGCCGGT
>JBGSPT010000073.1:0-15599 GCA_041738475.1 Treponematales bacterium | reverse complement strand
TGGCGGGGCGCGATCTCCGTGGCGGTCAGCGCCGCCCAGGTCGTACCGACCCTGTCCCTCCTGGGCCTGCTGATCGTGCCGATGGCGGCCCTGGGCTCCGCGGTCCCCTTGCTCGGCAGGCTCGGGGTCCGGGGCGTTGGATGGGCGCCGGCCTTCACGGTCCTCTTCCTGTACGCCCTCCTCCCCATCGCGGGGAACACCTTCGCGGCCCTGGGGGCCGTGGCGCCGGAAGCCCTGGACGCGGCCCGGGGCATGGGGATGAACCGCCGCCAGGCTTTCCTGCAGGTCCAGGCCCCCCTGGCCCTGCCGGTCATTTTGGCGGGAGTCCGGACGTCCTTCACGGCGAACATGGGAAACGCGATCCTTGCCGCCCTGGTGGGCGGAGGGGGTCTGGGCACCCTGGTCTTCCTGGGCCTGGCCCAGGCGGCCCCGGACCTGATCCTCCTGGGAGCACTATCCACCGCCGCCCTGGCCCTTGCCGCGGACCGGGTCCTGGCGCTGGTTTTCCGGCTGGCGGTCTCCCGGGGCCTGCGATCGGAGGAGCCTTGATACAATTCCGGGATATCGTCAAGTCCTACGGGTCCGCCCGGGCCGTGGACGGAGCGGACCTCGAGATCGCCCCGGGGGAGCTCTGCGTCCTCATCGGCCCCTCGGGCTGCGGCAAGTCCACCCTCCTCCGGACCGTAAACCGCATGGTCGAACCCGACCGAGGGGAAGTCCGGGTGGACGGCCGGCCCGTCCGGGAACACCCCCCCGAGGAACTCCGTCGGGGCATCGGCTACGTCATCCAGTCCGTGGGTCTCTTCCCCCACATGACCGTAGGCCAGAACGTGGCAGTGGTGCCTCATCTCCTTGGCATGGACAAGGGCGCGATCGCGGACCGTGTCGGCCGGATGCTCGAACTGGTGGGCCTTTCTCCGGAATGGTCCTCCCGCTGGCCCCGGGAGCTTTCCGGCGGGGAGGCCCAGCGGGTCGGGGTGGCCAGGGCCCTGGCGGCGGATCCCCCAATCCTGCTCATGGACGAGCCCTTCGGGTCCGTGGACCCCCTGACCCGGGTGCGGCTCCAGCGGGAATTCCTGGCCATCCAGCGCCGGCTCCACAAGACCGTGCTCTTCGTGACCCACGACGTCGAGGAGGCCATCCGCCTGGCGGACCGCATCGCGGTCATGCGCTCGGGAAGGATCCTCCGGCACGCGAGCCCGGAGGAATTCGTCGCCTCCGACGCGGAAGGCTTCGTGGGGGAATTCCTGGGCCTGGAGTACGGGGTGGAGATCCTTTCCCGCCGCTCCGTGCGGGAGGTCCTGCGGCCCGGGACAGGGGAAGGCTCAGGCTCCGGAACGCCTTCCATCCGGGCGGGTGCGAGCCTCAAGGAGGCGCTGGGACTCATGGCCGCCCGGAGGGTCGAGTGCCTGGACGTCGCCGACGGGAAGGGACGCCGGATCGGGAGCCTCCGCATGGAGGATGTCCTTGGAACCTGGAAGGCCTGCCCGTGAGCGAAGCCCCCGGGAATCCCGCGGCCGCGGCCGAACCCCGGAAGGGCCGGGCACCGGACTGGCTCTTCCCTGCCCTGCTCCTTACCGCCCTGGTTCTCTCGGTCTTCCGCTTCGACCTTATCGAGGCGCTCCTGGGCATCCGGTCTAGGGGACTCCTGGTCTCCCGGATTCCCCTGTGGGAGCTGGCCCTCCAGCACCTGGGCCTGGTGGCGGCATCCAGCGCCGCGGCCGTGCCGATCGCCTTGGGACTAGGGATCGCGGCGGTCCGGTTTTCGGGATCCGGCCTCCGATCCCTCCTGGTCGCCGCGGGATCCGCAGCCCAGACCTTCCCCTCCGCGGCGGTCCTGGCCCTGGCGGTCCCCCTGGCGGGCTTCGGCTTCGCGCCGACTTTCCTGGCCCTAAGCCTCTACGGTATGCTCCCGGTCCTGCACAACACGATCGCGGGGCTGGAAAGCGTCCCGGATGCGGTCGTCGACGCGGCCCGGGGCATGGGCATGAGGCCCCGGCAGGTCCTGGCAAGGATCCAGCTTCCCCTGGCCCTCCCGGTGATCCTCGCTGGGGTGCGGACCAGCGTGGTGATCAACACCGCCGCGGCCACCTTGGGTGCCGCCATGGGCGCCGGGGGCCTGGGGCTTCCCATCATCAGCGGCATCCGCAGCTTCGATCCCGCCCTCATCCTGCGGGGCGCTATCCCTTCCGCCCTCCTGGCCCTGTTCGCCGACGCGTCCCTGCGGAGGCTGGAGGACCGGGCGCGCCATGGGGCTGGCGGGAGCCCGGGCGGAACACGTCCCTGATCTCCTCGGCGTGCAGGAGGATCGGCCGGCCCAGGATTGCGTTTTTCGTTGTTTTTTATTGTTCTGCGATATCTTCTTATTGTTTATCAATAATTTGATCATGGGTGCCCGGACGGTGAATCCGGTCCGCGAACATACTTCCGGGTACAAATCATCGCCATGATCCGAACGAAGGGGACACAGTATGAAAAGAGCATGGATGATCGCCGTCTGTATCGCGATCGGGGCGGGCGCGCTTTCAGCACAGCCCGCATGGCAGAGGCATATGGGAGAAGGACCGAGATCCGAATTCTCCCTTTCCGGCCCGTACGCGGAGGCGGAACTCGGGGCGATCCGGACGGAACTCGGAGACCAGGAGTTCGGAGAGCTGACCCTGGCACGGCTGGAACCCTACTGGACCCGGATGAACCTGGCCCTGAGCAAGGACCAGTACCTCCAGCGTGTCTCGAAAATGTCCATGATCCTGCCGGGAGCCGGGCAGTTCGAGAACGGAGATACGTCGAAGGGGGTCGGATTCCTGTCTTTCCATATCGCCGTGGTGACCGGCACCCTGGCCGGATTCTACTTCCTGCTCCCCGCCGACCTGAGGTTCGATCGGCTCGATTACTTCAACACCTCGTTCAAGGACATCAACGACGCGTGGGAGGCGCACAGTCTGAACGATTATCTCCCGTCGATCGGACTTATGTTGGCGGGAAGCCTCATCGATCTCGGCGTGCGGTTCTGGGCCTCCGGCGACGCGTATTCCGGAGCCCGGGCCGCCGTGGATTCCGGCCGGGCCGAGCTGAAGCCCGTGGCCGGCCCGGGGTTCCTCGGCTTCACGATGGCCTACTGAACGGAGAGTCCGGCCGGATCGGCCCCTGGACGGGTCCGGCCCCCCGCCCGGTCCGGCGGGAGGCGGAGACGGTACCGGACCTTAGCGGCCGGACTTCCTGAGAGCTTCGTAGTACCGGGAGACCTGGTGAAACGCCTCCTTCATGCGTGTACGAGAGCGGTCCACCAGGCCCTTCAGGTTGTTCATCCTTTGCCGGGGATTGAGACGCCGGGGCGTCCGGAAGTCGTAGAGGATCCAGGGCACGACCCCCGCCGCCGGGGAGGCCAGGATTCGTTCCAGCTGATTCCGGTACACCTCGGCCTGGTACTCCTCGGTCCAGATCTCCGAAGAGGCGCCGTGCAGGCCCGGCACGGCCTCGGCCCCGAATTCGCTGACCACCACCGGCCTTCCGTAATCCTTTTCCAGAAGCCTGGACAGGTTCTCGTACCCGTAGTAGTACCAGCCGAAGTACTCGTTGATCCCGATGATGTCCAGAAAGGGGGCCAGTCGGTCAGTCACCTCGTACCGCACCAGATCCACCAGACAGGCGGCGGCCACAAGGCGCTCCGGATCCCGGAGACGGATCGCCCGTATCAGGGCCGTCATGAAGGCGAAACGCTCGTCGGTGTCGGGGTTCTCGTTGCCCACTGCCCATACCACGACGCTGGCACGGTTGCGGTCGCGCTTCATAAGTTCTTCCAGCTGGTTGACCGCGTTGGCCAGGGTCGCCGGGTTCGAGAATTCCAAGGCCCAGTAGACGGGTATCTCTTCCCAGAGCATCACCCCCGCCCGGTCCGCCATCTTCGCGACGGCCTCGGAGTGGGGATAGTGGGCCAGGCGCAGGAAATTGCCGTTCATCCGGCGCACGTGGTCCATCATGAGCGCGATGTCCCCCGCGGAAAGGGTCCTGCTGCCCTCCGGGCCCTCCTCGTGGACGGCCACGCCCCGGAGAAAGATCTCCCGGCCGTTCAGGAAAACCTTGGTTCCCCGGATTTCGACCTTTCGGAACCCGATCTCGTCCTCGAGCCGGTCCTCTCCGCAGAGGACCTCGACGGGATAGAGCCGGGGGCTCTCGGGGGACCAGAGTTCCGGATCGGCCTCCCAGGACGCGTCGAACCTGCCGTCCGGACCGGTCCGGGCCTCGGCCTCGAGCAGTCCCTCGACCCGCAGCCGGACGGCCGCCTCGACCGGCCGGTTCAGCGCAATACGGAGCCTGATGCGCTTGCCCGGCCCGGAAAGGTCCAGGGAAAGCGCCCAATCGTCCACCCGCAGTTCCGGGACCCGGAAGAGCTCCACCGAGCGGTAGAGGCCGCCGTAGTTGAACCAATCCGTGTAGTCCGAGGGCACCGCGTCCCGCCTTCGGGCGTTGCTGACCCAGACATGGAGGCGGTTGGACGCGGGCCGAAGGACGTCGGTCACGTCCGCGCAGAAGGGGGTGAAGCCTCCTTCGTGGCTCGCGACGTGGACTCCGTTCACGAACACCAGGGCCGCGTAGTTCGCCGCCCCGAACCGGAGGACGAGCCGTTCGCCGGGCTCGGAGGTCGGCGCTTCAAAGGTCCGGAAGTACCAGAACCCGCCCTCGTAGAGTGAATACTCCCGGGCCAGGGTGTTCCAGCAGGAGGGTACCGGCACGGGATCCATCGCCTCGAAGTCGTAGTCCCTCGGCGCCCGGCGGTCGAACTCCCCTCCCGCCTCCTCGTACCACCGGGCCCGGATTCCGTTGTCGTACACGTCGGGCCCTCCGGTCCACCTTCCGTCCAGGGTCAGCACGGGGCGGCGACCCTCGCAAAGCAGGGTGTCGAACCGGGCCTGCCGGGAGGCCAGGAGGGAATCGGTCGGGTTGCAGTGCAGCTGTTCGTATCCGGGGTTGTCCATCCTAGGAGGCCTTTCCATCGTTGGGGTAATACCCTATTCCCGTGGTGTCGCGGAACTTCCAGGTCGACGCGGAATGCGGGAAAAGGATGCAGGACGCGACGGCCACGGCAGCGCACCGGAACCAGGTGGCGAAGCAGTTCGAGAGTCCCTGTGGTTCCCAGTAGCCTCCGACCCATCCGTCGAACCGGAGGATGCCCCCGCGCTCATCCGGGAATCCTCCGTCGGGATTCTGGACTTCCAGCAGAAGCTCGAGCTTTTCCTTGAGTATCCTCTCGATCTCCTTCCGTCTCCGGCCCAGGCGGTGCAGGTTCGCCAGGACGTCCACGATGTCCACGTCCAGGCAGGCGCTGGTGACCGGCCGGAGTTCGTTCCGGGCCAGGGATATGCAATGCTCCGCGATGCGGTCGAGGTACCGCGGCTCCCGCCCCGTCCGGTAGTAGAGGTGGAAGGTATGCATGGCCCCCGCCATCGCCTCGAGGATATCCCGGCGGGATTCCATCCGGTTTCCCCAGAACCCGGTGTCCTCGTCCTGGATGCCGTCCAGCCACGCGAAGAGTTCCTCCAGGCGCTCGGCGGCCCTTGCATCCCCGTCCTCCGAAGCGGCGATCAGGAAGGATCCGAGGTTGACGACCAGGTTGCCCTCCATCCAGGGATCTCCCCAGTCCCTCCGGGCCGTCCATTCCGCGAGTCCTTCCTTCGCGAGATACCGATCCAGGAAGGCCGGCCGGAACCGCTCCCGGCCTCCCAGGGAACGGACCGCGCCCCAGGCGTAGTTGGTGGCGTGCAGGTCGACGTATTCCCGGGTTCGCTCCGGGTCCGGCCCCTTGTAGACGGAATCGGGCCGCATCCCCGGCAGGCGGTACGCCCCGTCCTCGTGCTGGAACCCGTTGAGGTAGTCCACCGCCCGGGCCGAGTCTTCCCGGTTCCAACTCCCCAGCAGGATCCGGCAATGGAGGGCGTCGTAGGACGCGGGAAGGAGCATGCCCGGCCATCGATCCGGATCATGGAAGAAGCTGAACCGGACGCGCTCGGGCCTCCCCGGTTCCAGGACCATCGAGTCGAGCCAGGCCGAGGCCCGGGTCCGGCAGGATTCCACTCTGTCTTCCAGGTTCATCCCTTGATGCTCCCCGCGGCGAATCCCGCTATGACCTTCCGCTGGGTCAGGATGAAGACGATCATCACCGGCAGGGACACCACCGTGGACAGGGCCATGATCTCCGGGAAGTTCACTTCCAGCTGGCTGTCCAGGTTGAAGAGGGCGACCGGAAGGGTGTAGGTCTTCATGGAGGTGGAGATGACCAGGACCGGGAACCAGTTGTCCCAGTTGATGATGAAGCCCAGGAGCAGGGCGGTCATGAACACGGGCTTGGCCATGGGGGCGATGATCCGGACGAAGGTCTGGAACTCCCCGGCCCCGTCCATCTGGGCGGACTCGATAACCGCCTTGGGAACCTTGGAAAAGAACTCCCGGAACAGGAAGTACTGGATGGGGCCGAGGGCCAGGAACAGCACGATGCCGAGCCGGGTTCCCAGGAGCCCCAGCTTGAACATGACCACGTAGACCGGGGTCATGAGGAGTATGTAGGGGTACATGATGCTCACCAGGAAGAGGCGCTCGATGGTGCGGAACCCCGGCAGGCGGGGATTCCGGCTCATGGCGTAGGCGCCCAGGGAGGATACGCAGATTCCCAGGATCAGGGACAGCCCCACGATGACGATGGAGTTGGCCAGGTAGGTCGCGAAGGGGATGCCCGCGAGGTTCTTGAGCAGGCCGTAGGCGTTCAGGGTGGCCGTCTTGGGAACGAGCCGCAGGGTGTCCGCGAAGATGTCCCGGGTGGGTTTCAGGGAGCTGGAGATCATCCAAAGGAATGGGAAGACCATGGCCAGGCTCAGGAGGGATGCGGCCAGGTAGGCGGCAGCCGCGCCGACGGGATTGCGCTTCACGGTTCGCCCCCTTCCTTCCGGTCCGCGGACACGAGTCTGCGGGTGGCCAGGGTCAGAATCACCACCGCCCCGAAGAGGACGGTGCCCATGGCCGCGGCCTCCCCGTAATCGCCGATCCGGAATTTGCTGTATGCGTAGTACGACACGAAATTCGAGGCGTATGCGGGTCCCCCCTGGGTCATGACCAGGGCGACCGCGAAGGTCTTGAGGAACTGGATGAGGGCGTACACCGCGTTCAGGCTGATCGCGGGACCCAGCTCCGGCAGGGTGATCCGCAGGGTGCGGGCCCAGTACCCGGCCCCGTCCAGGTAGGCCGCCTCGTAGAGTTCCCGGTCGATGAGCTGGATGTTCGTCAGGAATATGATCGTGTAGAGTCCCACGTGCTTCCAGAGCTCCACGATCCCCAGGGCGATCAGGACCGTCCTCGGGCTCGCCAGGGCGCTGAATTCCGGCATCCCCAGCCTGGACAGGATCGCGTTCACCGCCCCGAAGTTGGTGTTGTACATCCACTTCCAGACCACCGAGGTGGCCATGATCGGGACCACCACGGGCAGGAACACCGAGAGCTTGAAGACCACCGCTCCACGCCGAATGTAGGAGGAGCTGATGAGCAGGGCGATGAGCAGGGCCGCCAGGAGGTTCAAGGGGACCGAGACGGCGGTGAAGAGGATGGTGATTCGGAAGGAGTCCAGGAAATAGGCGTCCCGGAAGATGGTCCGGAAGTTCTCGAACCCGATGTACAGAGGCTCCGTCGAAAGGGAGGTCGAGGACTTGGTGAAGGACATGAGGACGCTCTGCAGGATCGGCACGATCCCGAAGGCGATGACCAGCAGGGACATGGGCAGCAGGAAGAGATAGAGGGTCGAGTTTCTTCGGATCGCGGCCAGGGCTCTCGGCATTGCGGCTCCCGGGGATCCGCTGGGACGGCGGGCCGTCCCAGCGGCGAGCAAGATTAGACGTCTCGATGCGTCCGCCCCGGAGGCCGGGGCGGACGGACTTCATGGTATCACTTCTTGGAGGCGATGTAGGCCTTGATATCCTTTTCCGCCTGGGCCAGGAGCGCGTCCACGTCGGTGGAGCGGTTGGCCAGGGCCTTGAGCAGGGCCTTGTGATAGAGTTCCTCGATGCCGGAATAGTAGGTGAACAGGGATTCCGGGAAGTCGTAGGCCACGGTCGGAGCGGTTCCCAGGGCGAAGTACTTGCCGTGCTCGCCCAGGGCGGTCAGGTCCAGGTCCTTGCGGACCGCGGAGCCGATGTGCTTGAGGGAGAGCTGCTGGGCCTCCTTGGAAAGCATGAACTGCAGGAAGCGGACCGCCTCGTCCCGGTTCTTGGCATTGGCCGGAACCGCGGCTCCCCGCATCCCGCCCAGCACCACGGCCGCCTTGTCCCCGGACCTGAACCGGGGCCAGGGGCCGATCACGAAGTCCCCGCCGAGCACGTCGGGGCGGTCCCACTTGGCCACGTTCCAGTCGCCGACCCGGAACATGCCTCCCCGGCCGCCCTCGATGATCTGGTACATGTCCCCGAAGCTGTAGTTGATCGTGTCCTTCGGGGCGTAGTTCCAATACAGGCCCAGGATCTCCTTCACGATCTCCTTGTGCCGGGGCTCGTTGATGGTGATGTTGCCCTTGGGGTCGATGATGGTGTGCGGAACCCCCGTGCCGAAGGAGAAGAGGTCGATCATATGCACCAGATCCCGGGGATTGGCCGCCTGCAGGGCGAAGCCGAAGGTGTCCCCGGCCTTCCCGTTCCTGTCGGGATCGCCCTTGGTGAAGAGCTCCGCGAGTTCCTTCATCTCCGCCCAGGTCTTCGGGAAGGGCTTGCCGGACGCGTCCAGCCAGCTCTTGCGGACGCCGAAGGCCATCTGCACCCGCTGGATCGGGAAGATGATCATCTTTCCCTTGTATGTGGAGATCTGAAGGTCCTGGCCGGTCACGAAGGCGGTATCCGACACCCCCTTGAACGCCGATGCCAGGTCCAGGATCTTCCCGGTCTGGTCCTCGACCTTGATCACCCGCTCGTAGTTGTTGAAGATGATGTCCGGGGCCGTATTCGTGTTGATGGCGGCGATGGACTTCTCGATCCACTGCTGGGTCGGGTACGTGACCGATTCGATCTTCACGTTCGGCCGCGTCTTCTGGTACGCCGCGGCCATTTCGTTGAACCAGGCGACCCCCTTGTCGCCCTGGTCGTGCCAGACCGTGAGGGTGACGGTCCCCTGGGCGGACAAGGCCGAAACCAGGCAGAGCGCCAGCGCGGCCGTGATCGCGACCCGCGCCCCGGTCCGAGAGATGATTGAACGCATCGGAACCTCCTTACTGGATGGCGGAGTGATATCTCATGTAAAGCTTTACATCGCCATTGGAACCCTACGACCCATCAATTTGAATGTAAAGCTTTACAAGGGAATAAAGGGATAGTAATATGGTTCCCGGAACCTGTCAAATGAATTCCAGGAGTCCGCGTTGAACATGCACGATATAGCCCGAGAGGCCGGAGTCTCTACCGCGACCGTCTCCAGGGTGATCAACAATCCCTCGATCGTGGAGGAAGCCACCAGGGAGCGGGTCCTCGAGGTGATCGCGGCCCACGATTATACGCCCAACGCCCTGGCACGAGGACTCTTGAACAACCGGACCCGGAGCGTGGGCGTGCTCACGGTGGACATCCTGAACCCCTACTACGCCACCGTGGTCCACTCCATCGAACGCAGCCTGAGTTCCCAGGGAAACAACATCCTGCTCTGCAACACCGGCGGCAGCCAGGACGAGAAGGCCCGGTACATCCGGACCCTGCTGGAAAAGCGGGTCGACGGACTGGTCTTCGTTGGCTCCGTCTACCGGGAACGGGACGGAACCCAGGATATCCTCGCCGCCGCCCGGAGCCTTCCGGTCATTATGATCAACTCCATCGTCAAGGCGGAGAACGTGTACTGCGTGCTCTGCGACGACCGCCGGGGCATACACATCGCCCTGGACGGATTGATACGGGCCGGCAGGAAAAGGCTCCTCTTCATCAACACCACCTCGACCTCATCGGCCCGGATCAAGGAACAGGCGTTTCGGGAACGTGTATCCGAACTGTCCGATGAAAGACTCGACACCGCGGTCCTGGAAACCTCTCCCGAGGACCTTCAGGAACTGCCCGGCCGGATCGAGCGCCTGCTCGAGGAAAAGCCCTTCGACGCGATCCTGGCCACCGACGACCTGTTCGCCAACGTCGCGGTGAACTGCCTGCACGCCCTCCACGCCCGGATCCCCGAGGATGTCTGGGTGATGGGATACAACGACAGCTACCTCTGCGATCAGACGTTTCCCAGGCTAAGCTCGGTGGACAGCCGGATGGAAGACCTGGGCCGGTCGGCTGCGGAGATACTCTCCCGGCTGCTGGCGGGGAGCGAGGTTCCGGATCGAATCCGCTACCTGGAACCCAGGATCGTTCTGAAGGATTCCACCGGGCCGCTTTAGTTCGAGTCCGGCCGCGGGCCGGGAGCCGGTTCCGACCGGCTCCTACTCCGCCCTTCTCCGGATCATCGTCCGGTACCCCTCCAGGGTCTCGAACCCGTACTTCCGGTACAGGGAGATCGCGCCTTCGTTCGCCTCGGAAACCTCCAGCTTCATCTGCATCCGGCGCTCCCGGGCGACGCCGACAGCGGCTTCCAGCAGGCGTTTTCCGAGGCCCCGGCCCTGGAGTTCCGGCAGGACGGCCATATGGTGAAGGTAGAGGCGGCGGCCGTCGTCGGAGATCCACGCGGACCCGAAGATCCGGCCTTCCGAGGCCAGGATGAGGAGCCGGCCGCCCCGGGAGATGGTGCGGCGGACCGTCTCGAGGGAATCTCCCCGGGCGGGAGTCCCGATACCCGTAGCGGTCCAGAGCTCCGAGAGGGATGCGAAATCCCCTTCCTCGAACTCCCGCAATACGCAATCGTCTGGATCAGCCACGACCTGCCTCCTGCTCCGACCCCCGGCGCTTGTCCGCCAGGACCGCCAAAAATTCCTGGACCACGCAGCCCGCCAGGTAGGCGGTGATCTGGGCGGGATCGTGGGACGGCAGGACCTCGACCACGTCGAGGGACGTGAAATCGAGGCGGCGGACGCTCCTGAGCAGCTTGAGCCCTTCCCAGCTCGAGAAACCCCCGACCTCGGGGGTCCCGGTCCCTGGGGCGTAGGCGGGATCGAAGAAGTCGATGTCCCAGGTCAGGTGGGCTTTGCGGTCACCGACGGTTTCCAGGACGCGGGCCGCGGTCCACTCGATCCCCCGCTCGTGCACGTCCTTGGCAGGGATGACCGTGAACCCGAGCTCCTCGGACTCCCGGATCGCCCCGGTGCCGAAGAGTCCCCGGGCCCCGACCTGGACGGAGCGCTTCGCGTCCAGAAGGCCCTCCTCCACGGCCCGCCGGAAGATCGTTCCATGGGTCAGACCGCTCCCGTTCTCGGTGTCGTAGGTGTCCAGGTGGGCGTCGAACTGCACCAGGGCCACGGGGCCGTGCTTCCGGGCGATCGCCCTAAGCTGGGGAAGCGTCACGGAATGATCGCCCCCCAGCCCGATCGGGAGAACCCCCCGTCGGACGACCTCGTCGAAGGCCGCCTCGATCTCCCTATGGCTGGCGCCGAGGTCGCAGGGGTTGATGTTCGCGTCCCCGTAATCGACGCCGGAGAGGTAGCGGAAAATGTCGATGTCCAGGTTCAGGTTGCCCGAGCGGAGCATCAGGGACATCTCCCGGACGGCAGCGGGGCCGAAGGCGGCGCCCGATCGGAAGGTCGTGCCCCCGTCGCATGGAGCCCCGATCACGGCGAAGTCCGCGCCGGCCAGGTCCCCGCGGACCCACGGCAGCTTCATGAAGGTGCGTATGCCCGTGAAACGCGTGACGACGGAGGGGTCCTCGGGCCGATACCGGATCTTGTCGGACATGGCACACTCCCCGCGGCGGACCGTCCGGGCGGACCGCCGATTTCCGGAACACTGCAAACGCGCGGGGCCGCCCGGTCGGACGGCCCCGCTTGCCACGGGCCGGATGCCCGGCCCGCTCGGGCTGCTTATTTCTTCTTGCCCAGCTTGTGCTTCTTGAGGAACTCGTCCAGGACCTCGGTCAGGTTGGGGCTGCCGATCTCCTGGAGATCGTATTCCACCTTGACCGTGGGCTTCTTGATCTTGACGATGCGGTTGAGGTCTATGGGGGTGGCGATCACGACGGTGTCGCAGACGGTCTTGTTGATCGTGGCCTCCAGGTCCTTGACCTGCTGGTCCCCGTAGCCCATGGCGGGCAGGAGGGTTCCGATGTTCGGGTAGATCTTGAAGGTCTCCGCCAGCTTGCCCACCGCGGCGGAGCGGGGATCCACCAGCTCCGCGGCGCCGAACTTCCGGGCCGCCACGATGCCGGCGCCGATCTTCATGTGCCCATGGGTCAGGGTCGGGCCGTCCTCCACGCAGAGGACCCGCTGCCCTTGATCAGCTCGGGCTTGTCCACGGTGATGGGGCTGGCGCCGTCGATGACCACGGCTCCGGGATTCACCCTCTGGATGTTCTCCCGGACCGTCTGGATCGCGTCGGGAGCCGCGGTGTCGATCTTGTTGATCACGATCACGTCGGCCATGCGCAGGGAAACTTCGCCGGGGTAGAAGGACACCTCGTTGCCGGGGCGGTGGGGATCCGCGACGGTGATCAGGAGGTCGGTCTTGTAGAAGGGGAAGTCGTTGTTCCCGCCGTCCCAGAGGATGACGTCCGCCTCCTTCTCCGCCTCCCGGAGGATGGCCTCGTAGTCGACGCCCGCGTAGATCACGTTGCCCCGGACTACGTGGGGCTCGTATTCCTCCATCTCCTCGATGGTGCACTTGTGCTTCTTGAGGTCCGCCACGGTGGCGAAGCGCTGGACCTTCTGGGCCACCAGGTCTCCGTAGGGCATGGGGTGTCGGATGGCCACGACCTTGAGTCCCTTGGCCATGAGCATCTGGACGATCTTGCGGCTGGTCTGGCTCTTGCCGGATCCGGTGCGCACTGCGCAGACCGCGATGACGGGCTTGGTTGACTTGACCTGGGTATCCGCGGGGCCCAGGAGCCGGAAGGTGGCGCCCGCGGCGTTCACGATCGCGCCGACCCCCATCACGTGGGTGTAGGGCACGTCGGAATATGCGAAGACGCATTCGTGGACCTTGAGGGTCTTGATGAGCTTGGGAAGGTCGGACTCCAGATGGATGGGAATGCCCTTAGGGTACAGCTTGCCCGCGAGCTCGGCGGGATACTTCCGGCCCGCGATATCCGGGATCTGGGCGGCCGTGAAGGCCACCACGTTGTACTCCGGCTTGTCGCGGAAATAGGTGTTGAAGTTGTGGAAGTCGCGCCCGGCGGCTCCGATGATGATGACGTTCCTCTTTTCCATACAAGGACCTGCCTTTGATGGTCGAGGCGGATCGGGCGCCAGGTTCGCTTCGCGGATCGGATCGTCCGGTTCGTCCCGACGGACTAGCGCCGGGGGGGACCGGCGCGGGCAAAGTATGCGCCCGGGGATACCCGCTGTCAAGAAAAAACGACGTAAATAATTATACAGAAAGAAGGTATAATCATTCTTCATGCGGCCGGGGACTTCCCATTACCGGGAGTCGCGGAGTAGAATACGCGGGAAAGGCGGAGCCATGTCGGGACTCAACATCACGAGCGAAATCGGGACGCTGAAGCGCGTCATCCTGCACACCCCGGGGCCGGAGATCGAGGCCATGACGCCCAAGGAGGCGGAGCAGGACCTCTACAACGACATCATCCCCCTGGAGGCGGTACGCCGGGAGTACGACAGCCTCAAGGCCTTCCTGTCCACCGTCGCCTCGGTCTACGAGGTCACGGATCTCCTGGCCCAGGCCATAGCCCCGAACGGCAACAAATTCGAGTTCCTGAAGGACCTGGCAGCCCTCTGCCCCATCCGGAACCGGATGGACGAGCTTACCGCCATGTCCGCCCCCGACCTGGCCCGAATGACCATCGAGGGCCTGCCCGCCCTTCAGAAAAGCCTCTCCGCGACCCTGGATCCCCACGCCTTCGCGGTCCGTCCCCTGCCGAACACCTATTTCATGCGGGATTCCGCGGCGGTGTTCGGGAAATACGTCGTCTCCTGCGCCACGGCCTTCGACGTCCGCCTGATCGAGAGCGTGGTCACCCGCTTCATCTTCCAGCACCACCCGGACTTCATGGCCAAGGGCTTCCTCTTGAACGGGCCGGAGGAGCGCAGCCGGTACATCACCATCGAGGGGGGGGACTTCCTGGTCCTGGGACCCACCACCCTGGCCGTGGGGGTCTCCGAGCGGACCACATCGGACGCGGTGGAACGGGTCGCGGTCAACGCGGCGCGCAAGCTCGGGGAGCCCGTCACGGTGGTGGCGGTCCAGATCCCCCGGGAACGCGCGACCATCCACCTGGACATGGTCTTCACCATGATCGACCGAGACGCCTGCCTGATCTACGCCCCCGTGGTGACGGACCCGGGCCGCTGTCGGGCGGTCCGCATCCAGGCCCAGCCCAACGGCAAGGCCGCCTTCTCTGAGGTCCAGAGCCTCCTCCCGGCCCTGAAGGAAACGGGCTTCGACCTGGAACCCGTGCTCTGCGGGAACGGCCACAGGCTCTACCAGGACCGGGAGCAATGGCTTTCCGGAGCCAACTCCTTCGCCTTCGGCCCCGGCAAGATCGTGGTGTACAACTGCAACTCCTACACCCTGGAAGCCCTTACGAAGGCGGGCTTCGAATACCGGAAGGCCGAGGAGTTCATCCAGGGGACCGCGAAGGCCGAGGACTTCGGCCGCCTGGTGGTGGGCTTCGACGGCATCGAGCTTGCCCGGGGCGGAGGCGGGGCGAGGTGCATGACCTGCCCGGTGGAGCGGGAAAGCCTCTAGCCCTCCCTACTCCGCCGCGGCGATCGCGTCCAGCTCCACCTTGAAGCCGTAGTGGAGGCCCGGCACGGGCACCACCGTGCGCGCGGGCTTGTGCTCCCCGAAGAAGGCGGCGTAGGCCGAGTTGAACCTTCCCCAGAGCTCCATGTCCGCGATGTAGACCGTGCAGCGCAGGACCTTGTCCCGGGAGCTCCCCGCGGCGGCCAGGATCGCGTCCAGGTTGCGGAATACCTGGGCCGCCTCCTCCTCGATCTCTCCGAAGACCTTTCGGTTCGTGACCGCCTCGACGGGCAGGAGCCCGGCGACATAGGCAACCCCGCCGTGCACCACCGCCTGGGAATAATGCCCCGCGGGGATGGGGGCGGCTTCCGTCCGGATCGTGCGCATGGGACCTCCCGTATCGAATCCGTTCGAGGATGATCCGCACTTTACCCGATTCCGCGGCCCGCGTATACTCGTTCCGGAGGAACCCATGCTGCCCGAACTCGCACCGACCGCAGACGACATCCGCGCCGCCCGGGCCCGGATAGCCCCCTACGCCCATGTCACCCCCCTGCTGACCAGCCGGACCCTGGACGAGCGGACCGGCCGCCGGGTCCTGCTGAAATGCGAGAATCTCCAGCGGGTCGGGGCCTTCAAATTCCGCGGTGCCTGCAACGCGGTGCTGTCCCTCTCCGACGAAGAGGCCCGGCGGGGCGTCGTGACCCATTCCTCGGGGAATCACGCCCAGGCCCTGGCCCTGGCGGCCCGCATGCGGGGCATCCCGGCCCGGATCGTCATGCCCCGCACGGCGCCGGCGGTCAAGGTG